>CAZPUI010000149.1:0-10013 GCA_964589695.1 uncultured Solibacteraceae bacterium
CGCTGCGGATGGCCAGACGCCACCGCGCCTCCGTGCCTTCATCGCCGGGGTAGAGGTCCAGGATCTTCAGGGTGGCTTCGCTGTCGTACTGGAAGAGCACTTCCGACCGGTCGATGTTGGCGGGGCCCCCGTACCGTCCCGTCTCGGGTTCGTAGCTGTCCAGGAGGACCCTCCACAACCATCCATCCTTGAGCAAGGGCTCCGTGGCCGTCTGGAGCTTCGGCAGGACCCGACCCCAGAGGGCCGCGGGGTCTCCGTGGAAGCGCAGGCGGATGTGGGGCTCAGGGTCGGAATAGCGGATGAAGAACCAGCGGTCCGCGTCGCCCGAGGCCAGGACTTCCTGCACCAGGGGGCCGAGGGTGGCCGTCAGGACCTGGTCGGACGTGGCCTGCCCGGCGTAGAGCTTGGCGTAGAGCCACTCGGAGCCCGGGGCGTGGCGTACCAGGCCCTCGTCGAGGTCCGGGGCCTCCAGGGCCGGCTCCGGCGGGTCACTGGGGGTGAGGAAGGTGAGCACCAGCTCATGGGTGAAGGCCCCCTCGGGCCCCTGGGCCACCAGGCCAGTACCTCCGGGGAAGTCCTCCACCAACTTGAAGTTGCCCCGCTTCTTCACCAGGCTCCACATGGCCTCCACGGCCAAGGGGTTGTCCAGGTCGATGGGAAGCTCGTTGTCACCATCCGCCAGCAGGGTGTGGCGGGGCAGCTTGAGCTCCTTGCGCAGCTCCTGCACGGCCCGGAAGCGTTCCACGGGGGTCTTGGCCTCGGTGATGGGCTTCATGTGGGAGGCCTGGACGTGCCAGGAGGCCCGACCCAGGACGTACTTGCCATGGACCACCCGGGGGAGCCAGGGCTCGTTGTCCAGGGCACCCCAGCTCCAGCCCACCCAGTTGCAGGGACCCTGGTCTTGGAGGGTGGCCAGGAACTTGTAGACATCCGTGGCGCGGTAGGAGTAGTTGGCGGCGCTGGAGAGCCGGGGCACGATCTCCTTGTTGAGGCTCCTGGACCAGAGCACCACCCGGGTGCCCACGATGCCCACGTAGAGATCCTGGATATCGATGCGGTGCTCGGGATCCATGCCTGCGGCCCCCAGGTAGGGGATCTCGTAGTTCCGGAAAATGGGGCGGGCCAGCACATTGCCCATGCGGCCATAGGGCAGGTGGGCGATTTCGGCGAAGAGGGCCTCGGGCTTGCAGGCTTCTTCGGCCTGGAGATGGCGGATGACCTCGGCGGAGAGCTCGGGGTCCCCATGGCAGAAGCGGCCCAGCAGGCGGGCGGCGGTGGGACCGCTGGCGCCGTGGAGGTAAGCCTGGAAATCCCCCTGTTCAAACGCCTCGGGGGAAGGGGCACTCAGTTCCACCATGAAGGAGAAGGAGGCGGGCAGGGGGCCCCGGGGCTCACCGGAGAGGGCCTTCACATCCTCGTCGGAGAGGTTCATGACCGTCTGGCCCTGGAGACGCATCTCCGTCAGACGCTGAAGCAGCCAGGCCTCCCGGCGCTTGAGGCCGGCTTCTTCCCGGCGCCCTCCCCGGCGACCCAGGGCCAGGCCTTCCAGGATGGGGGCACCCTGGATGGTCTGGCCGCTGGCCCCGGAGAAGCCCACCCCGCACTCGGGGTCCAGGGCCTCCGTGAGGGGCACCCAGCGCTGCTCGTAGCGCTTGACGAAGGCCTCCTTGAAATCCTTGAAGGGGTCGTGGTCGTGGTTGGGGGTGAGTTTCTGGAGGAGCTCGATGGCCCTCTCCATGTCTTCCCGGAAGTCCTTGCCCAGGCTGGCCTCGGGGGCCGGCTTGAAGAGGTCAACCTGCCAGAGCTTGGAGCGTTCCACCTTGCCCGGCAGTTCTTCCAGACCCGTGGCCAGGTCCAGGTAGGGCTCGGGGGGGTTGCCCAGCTGGGTGTCGAGGGTGGCCAGGACCTGGCCCGCCCGGGTCAGATGCTCCGCCACGCCGCGGGTGCTGTCCGCGGCTTCCAGGGCCTTCACCAGGCCTGGCAAGGGCTCGGGGCCCGTGGTGGCGGGTTCCAAGTCCGGGATCAGCACCTGGTTGTCGATGAGCTCGCCAATGAAGTCCCGGGCTTCCGCCAGGGTGATTTCCTCATCCACCAGGACCGCGGCCAGGTCATCGAGGCTGGCCCCCTGCTTGGCGCGGGACAGGACCCGCAGAAGGTACTCGTCCTCCGTGAGGGCCACCAGGTGCAGGCTGCGGTTGCCCTCCTTCATCCGGGCCTCGGCGTAGCGCAGCCGCCCGGCGGTGCGGTACAGGCTGTTGTTGGGGCGGTAGGTCAGGGTGGCCCGCAGGACCGGGTCCTTCTGCACCTCGGCCACCAGGCCGCAGAGGTAGTCGAAGTCCAGGCGGGTGCTTCGCTTGTAGGCAGGACGTTCCGTGACCTGGAGGCGCGTGGCCTCGCCCATGCGGCCCATGGAATGGCCCGCGAAGAGGCCGAAGGGGGTGGGGCGGTGGCACATGCGGTTGAAGTAGCGCACCAGGGCCATTTCGGTGCGCTGGCCCTTCTCGCTGTCGGGGTCCTTGCTCCAGCGGGGCAGGCTGTCCACCAGGTCCGGGGACGCCACGAAGAGGGCCTCCCGGATCTCAGGCCGGGCCACCAGCTCCTGGAGCCGGGTCCGCAGGAGCTTGCGGTCTTGCTCGAAGGCCACGGGCAGGGCCTCGGCATCCTCCCAGACCTGGGAGGACTGCAGGTCGGCGCTCCAGCCCGCCAGTTCGGCGTGGGGCAGAAGGGGGGTGCGGAAGGCGAAGAAGCGATCCAGATGGAAGCTGCGCTTGGGGGTTGATTCGGCCATGGTCTAGAACTCCCGGGGCGGAACGTGGACGAGGAGGTGGCGGTCCCAGAGGGGTTCCACGGGGGAGAGGGCGGCCAGCAGGGTCAAGCCGATGCCCGCGCTGCCTTCCAGCAGGCCCACGCTGGCCACGAAGGGATCCCGGGGTGGCTCCTCGGGCTGGGGTGGGAAGAAGGCCATGAAGCCCCCGGCCTCGGAGGTGTCCCGCCGGGAGGCCAGACCCCGGGCGTAGAAGGCCTGGGCCCGATCCAGGAAACAGGCCTCGCCCGTGGCGTTGTAGAAGCGGGCGAAGAGATGGGCATTGCCCATGTGGCCGTGACAGACGCCGGCATCATGCAGCGCCGCGAAGGGGTTGGGGCGCGTCGCGCAGGACCGGGCCAGGTCCAGGGCCTCGGCTTCCCACCGGGGGTTGCCCGTGTGTCGGGCCGCCAGGAGCTGCACTTCGGCGATGCCCAGGTCGCCGTAGCACCAGGAAAGTCGGGAACCGCCTAGATTCAAGGCCTCGCCCCGCCCAAAACCGGTGCCGTACTGGGAGCCATCCTCGTGGGGCGCGCGGCAGGCCAGGAGCCAACCCATGGAGGCGTCGAGGAGGGCCCGGGCCTTGATGTCGCCCCGATGGGCGGCCTCGGCCAGGAAACCCGTGACGCCGGGATTCCCGTGGGAGAGTCCCAGGTTGAAGAGGCCATTGGGGTGGCGTTCCTTGCTCAAGGGGTGGAGCAGTTCGGCGGAATCGAACCAGGCCAGGCCGTGGGGTGTCTGTTCCGCCTTCTGGTAGAGGATGTCCACCACGCGCCGGGCGATGGCGTCCCCCTGGCCGCGGCCGCCGCGGTCCAGGCCATAGAGCCCGAGACCGGCGGCCCCCGCGATGAGTTCCGGCAGGCCGATCCAGGGGTCAGGGGCCAGGAAGTCCAGGATGGCCTGGTCGATCTCCTCGTTCAGGTCCTCGTCCCCCGCCTCCATGAGGCCCAGCCGCAGGAAATGGTCCACGGTCCAGGCCACCCCGCTGAAGCCCGAGAAGAGCCAAGGATTCCGGGCCTGGAAGCCCAGGCATTCCACGGCCATTTCCAGGTGTTGGGTGGCCTTCTCCAGGTGCTCGCTCTCCTGGGGCTTGGATTCCGCCAGGGCCGCGTACCCGTGGAGGAGGGCCATGCCGGCGTGGCCGCCGGAGAGGCTCGGACCGGCCTGCATATCTTTGGGGTCCGGCAGGGTGCTGTAGATACCCTTGAGGGCATCCAGGGCCTGGTCCCGCAGGTCCTCGGGCAGCAGGGGTTTCCAGGGGCCAGGGTGAAGGCCAAGGTGGGTGGGGTTGGGTGCCGTGGTCATGGCGGGACTCCTCAGGAAGGGATGACAGGGTTGGGATCGGTGCCCACGTAGATGGTGCGGACACCGGCGGGGGTGAGTTCGGGGCGGCCTTGGCCCTCCTCGTGGCTGGCGAAGATGACCGTCTTGCCCAGGAAGAGGGGGCTGTTGAAGAGGCGGGCCTTCCAGATGGGGTCCAGGTTGGCCATGGCCTCATCCAAAAGCAGCACGCTCTTGCTGGAAGCCAGGACCGCCGTGAGGGCGATGAGCTGCTTTTGGCCGCCGGAGAAGTTGTGGCCCCCGGAGCTGATGAGGGTCTCGTAGCCCATGGGCAGGGTGTTCACCAGGTCGTGGAGGCCCGTGTGTTCCGAGGCCTCCATGAGGCGCTCCCGGCTCACGGCGCCAGACAGCAGGCGCAGGTTCTCGAGGATGGAGCCGTCGAAGAGTTGGACGAACTGGGGCAGGTAGGCGAGGAAATGCCGGGCCTGTTCCGGGGGCGTGCCCGCCAGGCTGATGGTGCCCCGTTCCGGTGGGTAGAGGCCCGCGATGAGCTTGAGCAGGGTGCTCTTGCCGCAGCCCGAGGGGCCCCGCACCAGGAACTTCTCCCCGGGCTGGATCTCCAGGTTCAGGCCCCTCAGCACCCAGGGCGTGTCCGGCGTGTAGCGGAACCAGATGTCCTGGAGCACCACGGGCTCCCGCAGGGGCCGGGCGGACACATGGGGCGGGGGGGGCAGGGCAGGGACATCCAGGATGTCGCGGACCTTGTCCAGCTGGGGCTTCATCATCATCAGCTGAACGAACAGGTTGCCCGCGCCGGAGATGGCCCCGTGGAAGGCCGCGGCCATCATGGTGAAGGCCAGCATCTCCCCCAGCTGCAGCTCGCCCTTGAGCACCAGCCAACCGCCCCACACCGTGAGTACCTGGTTGAAGAGTCCCTGGAAGAGTCCCAGGATGCCCATGCTGGTGAGGCTGAACCGCGTGCTGAAGAGACCGATGTGCCGTTTCTTGTGGTAGAGGTGCCACCACCGGGCCTCCGCCCGTTGTTCGGCCCCGGAAGCTTTGATCACCGGAAGGCCGTTGAGCATCTCCGCCAGGAAGCTCCGTTCCTTGGCCTGGGCTTCCACCGCAATGCCTTGGAGTTTGGCCAGGTGGCGGCTCACCAGGATGGTGGCGATCACGTACACCACCGTGACCAGGGTGACCACCCCCGTGGCGGCGGGCATGAGCCGGGCCATCATCACCAGGTAGCCCAGGGTGGTGAGGTTGTTCACGAAGGTGCTGAGCACCGCCCCGGTCAAGAAATCCTGGGCCATGGTGAGGCCATGGAAGCCCTGGAGCAGGTCACCCACGGTCTTGGTGCTCAGGAAGGGGAAGGGCAGGCGCAGCAGGTGGGCCAGGAGGCCCTGCTCGATGAAAAAGCTGAGGCGGGTCTCCAGGAAGATGACGAACCGTGACTGGGCCCAGTTCATCCAGGCCTGGAAGGCTCCCTGGGCCACGGTCCCCAGGATGAGGACCGTGAAGAGGGACCTGGCCCCGTGGGGGAAGGCCTGATCCACCAGGAGCTTGGTGAACTGGGGGGTCAGGAGGCCCAGGGCCTGGGTGAGAACGGCGATGCCCAGGATGGGGTAGAGGGCGCGGCGCTGGGAGAGGATCAGCCGGAAGACCCGCATCCACAGCGAACCACTGGGCAGTGCGGGGGAGATGTCCAGCACGCTGCCATGGCAGGCTTCCGCCAGGGCGGCGAGGGGCACGATGTGGTGCTCCCCATCCAACCCCATGCAGACCACCTCGGAGCCCCGGCGCTCCAGGGCCAGGAGGTAGCTGTCGGCCCCGAAATCCACCAGCGTGGGCAATTCCAGGAAATGGAAATCCTTGAAGTCGATCTGGGACCACCGGGCCTGGAGGCCCATGCGCTCCAGTTCGTTGGTGATGCTATCGGGGCCCGGCTGCTCCCCCAGGGCCTCCTGGGCAGCGTCGGCATCGAAGCTGCGGTGGCGGGCGGCCAGGAGGGCGCCCATGGCGGCGTGGGCCGTCAGGCCCGTGGGCAGGAAGGTCGCGTCAGCCACGGATCGCCTCCGCACTTTCCACCAGGGTTCGGAAGAGACCTGGGACTGCCAGAAGGCTCTCGTAGGTGCCTTCCTGGACGATGCGTCCGTGGTCCATCACCAGGATCCGGTCGGCGTCCTGCACCGTGGCCAGACGGTGGGCGATGAGGATCCGGGTGCAGCCGTAGGTGTGGAGGTTGCTATGCACCTTGGCCTCCGTTTCCAGGTCCAGGGAGCTGGTGGCTTCGTCCAGCAGGAGGATGGCCGGATCGTGGGAGAGGGCCCGGGCCAGGGCCAGGCGCTGGCGCTGGCCACCGGACAGGGTGCGACCGTTCTCGCCGATCACGGAATCGTAGCCCTTGGGCAAGGCCTCGATCACATCGTGGATGCAGGCGATGCGCGCAGCCTCCTTCAGGCGATCCAAGTGCAGGGAGGGGTTGTTGAGGCAGAGGTTGGACCTCACCGTGTCATCCAGCAGGAAGGTGTCCTGAAGCACCACCCCCATGCGGTTCCGGAGTTTCGAAAGATCGAATTCCCGAAGGTCGATGCCATCGAAGCGAATCACCCCGTGGGTGGGAATGTGCATGCCCAGCAGGAGGCGGGCCAGGGTGGACTTCCCGGCCCCGTTGGGCCCCACCAGCGCGATCTTCTCCCCGGCGCGGATCTCCAGGTTGATGTCCTCCACCGCCGCCGGGTCGTTGGCGATGTAGCTGAAGCTCACCCCTTCCAGGGAGATGGAACCCTTCAGGGACTTGGGTTCCCGGATGCCCGTGGGCTCGGGGTGGGTTTCCATCACATCGTCCAGGCGGGCCAGATGGCTGCTGGCGTACTGGAGCTGGTTGTAGGCCGAGAGCAGGGAGCCCAGGGGGGACAGGAAGAGGCCCTGAAGGCTCAGGAAGGCGGAGAAGGTGCCGATGGTCATGTTCTGATCCAGGACCTCCTTGCCCGCCACGGCGAAGACCGCCGCCGTGCCCAGGGAATTCACCAGGCCCATGACCGTGTTCAGGTTCAGGTTGAGGTACTCCCTCGCCAGCCCCGAATTCACCCGGGCGATCTGACGATCGGCCCAGCGCCGCACGAAGGCGCCCTCCGCCCCTGCGGCCTTGATGGTCTCCAGGGAGCTCAGGGATTCGTAGAGCATGGCGCTGGCATTGCCCGCCGCAGCGAGTTCCGTGGACATGATCTGCTGGTTGATGCGGCGCACGGCGATCTGGAAGAGCAGGCGCAGGGAACCCAGGGCCATGACCAGCAAAGCCAGGCGCCGGTTGTAGGCCAGCATCAAGGCTCCGTAGCCCGTGATAAGGAAGATGTCCAGGAGGGCGCTCACCCCCCGCTCCGAGAGCAGGTTCTGGATGACGGCGTTGGAGTCCATGCGCTGGATCAGGTCCCCGCTTCGGCGCTGCAGGAAGAAGCTCAGGGGCAGCTTCAGCAGGTGGTTCATGAAGCCCCCCACCAGCTTGAAGTCCAGGGCCACCTGGAGGTTCTGGATCACCCAGCTCCGGGCGTAGGTCAGGGCCGACTGGACGATGAAGGCCATCACCAGGGCTGCCGCCAGGCCGTAGAGCCAGGCCTCCTGCTTGGGGACGATGACCCGGTCCACCAGGATCTTCTGGCCGATGGGCATGACGATGCCCACGATCTGCAAGAAGATGCTGGCCATGAGCAGCTGGGCCATGCTGGGCAGGTGCTGGCGTACCTGGTCCATGTAGCGGCTCAGGGAGGGACGGACCCGGGCCCGGCGCTTGAAATGGTCCTCGGGCTCGAAGGCCAGCACCACCCCGGTAAAGGCCTTGGCCAGGGTGTCAATGCTCACGGTGATGCGGCCCCGGGCGGGATCCACCAGGACAGCCCGGCGGGAATTGAGTCGCTCCAGGACCAGGAAATGGCGGAACTCCCAGTGGAGGATGGCGGGCAGGGGCAGTTCCTTCAGCTCGTGGACCTCGGCCTTGAAGGCCTCGGCCTCCAGTCCATACTCCCGGGCCGCCCGGAGGATGGCTGCGGCATTGGATCCGTCTCGGCTCACCCCACAGGCCTGGCGGACTTCCGCCAGGGGGGCATGGTGGCCGTAGTAGGCGAGGACCATGGCCAGGCTGGCACTGCCACATTCCACGGCCTCCATCTGGGCCAGGAAGGGAACGCGATGGCGGAGGAGGGTGCGCCAGTCCATCAGTTCAGCCACTTGCGCAGGGGTTCGATGGCGAAGGTGATGAGGCTCTGGCGACGCAGGGTGAAGCGGGCCTGCAGGAGCATGCCTGGCCTCAGCAGCACCTTGGAATCAGGCCTCACGGCTCCGGGGGGGAGGTCGATCTCCACCCGGAAGCTGGGGCCATCGTTGGCCGTTGTGGCGCTGGGGCCGAAGGCCTCCTGCAGTTCCGCTGGGGTGGCCAAGTCCAGGGCGACCCGGCGGACCCGACCCTGAATGGCCCCGAATTCGGAATAGGGGAACTGGTTCAGCTCCAGCTTCACGGTGTCCCCCTCCTGCACGAAGGCTCGGTCCTTCTCCTGGAGGAAGGCCACCACCACCAGCGGGGCATCCGTGGGCACCAGCTTGGCCAGAAGCTGGCCCGGGTTCACCAGATCCCCCACCTTCAGCACCAGGCCGTCCACCAGTCCCGCTGCGGGCGCCGTGACCACCGTCTGGCGCTCCGTGAGTCCCACGGCGCTGGCCCGGGCCTTGGCGGAGGCCAGGTCCGTCTGGTCCCGCCAGAGCTGGGTGCGACGCTGGGTTTCCAGGTTGGTCCGTTCCTGTTCGGCCTGGCGGAGGGAAAGCCGCGCGTTGGCCAGTTGGCGTTCCGCGTTGGCCTTGCTCTCCTCCTCCTGGTTGAACTGCTGGAGGGAAAAGACACCCTCTTTTTCCATTTCGCGCATTTTCCGGAGGATCCCGTTCACCCGGCTCAGGCTGGCCTGGTAGCGCTCCACATCCTCCCGGGCCTGGGCCAGGCGCTGATTGAGCGTGGCCAGTTGCTGGGCAAAGAGCTGGTCCTGGCTCTGAACCACCGGCTGGTAGCTCTGGAGCCTTGCGGAAAGGGAGGTCTGGGCCTCCAGGGCCGCGCCCTGGATGCTGGGAGATTCGATGCGGAGGACCGGCTGGCCCGCCTGGACCATGGAGCCCGGAGGCACGAGGATCTCGGACACGATGCCCCCGCTCTGGGCCGTGAGCAGGCGAACCCCGCTGGCGGGACGCACGATGCCCTTGCCCCGTTCGTTGATCTCCGTGCGGCCGAAGACGGAAAAGAGCAGCGCCGTGAGCACCAGGGCGCCGAAGATCCAGACCAGCAGCCAGGTCCAGGGGGGGCTCACCTTGAGCACATCCCTGCCTTCGGTCTCCCGCAGGTAGTGGTCCAGGGCCTCTCTCCGGAAGAGGTCGGCTTGAGTGTGGTCTCGCGTATTCACGTCCAAGGGAAGCTCTCCCAATGTGTGGAGAAAGGCTAACCCCTGACCTTGCAACGCAAGAACCCTGGATCGAGCACTTTTTTCCGGCGTGGAAGCTAAATTCCCTGATCCGAAAACATCACTAGACAACAATTACATGGTTTGGTGTAATCCATGAACCATGCTCAAGCCCCTGCGCCTGTCCATCAACGCCCCCCTGCCCCCTGGACCCCGCCGCCACGTGCTGGACATGGAGGAGGCCGAAGCCCTGGAGCGGCTCTTCGCCGTCCTTGCCTCCTCCACCCGCCTGCGCCTGCTCCATGCCCTCAGCCGCATGGGAGATCCCTGTATGACCGACCTGGCCAATGCCGTGTCCATGAAACCCCAGGCCGTGAGCAACCAGCTCCGGAAACTCGTGGACATGGGCATCCTCCGCGCCCGCCGCCACGGCAACCACATCCACTACCGCCTGGAGCACGCCGCCGTGAAGGGCCTGCTGGTCACCGGCCTTG
>CAZPUI010000150.1:0-9968 GCA_964589695.1 uncultured Solibacteraceae bacterium
GGGGTGACCGGGACCGCGTCCACGGGGCTGGCGGGGACCACCCGGAAGCTGGAGCCCACCTGGTCCGGTTGGCACACCACGCGCCCCACCGCCAGGTCGACCCGCTCATGCTGCCAGGTGGGTTCGGTGTTGGATTTCATCCGGGAGGTGCCACCGGCGGGGAAGATCAGCCGCGCCCGGCCCGTGCCCTTGATCCGAAGGGTGTCCCCGATCCGCACGGGGGAATTCCGGGGCACGTCCATCCAGTCCTGGGAGTCCTTGAACCGGATTTCCAACCGTCCTGAATCCAGCGAAACGGTGCAGGGGTTCTCCCCTCCGGGGTCCTGCTTGGGAAGGTGCGCGGCCAGGCCCTCCGCCTTCATGGAGGCGTAGATGGCTTCATTCACCTGGCGGAGGCTGGCGTGGAGCTTGCGGTTGCCCACATCGCCCTCATCGATCTTCCGCTCGAAGGTGACCACGGACTTGTACCCGCTGGGATAGTAGACCTCCAGTTTGGCTCCGCCCCCATCGATGGCGAAGAGACCGTGGAATTCGAAGATGGATTCGGAAGGCTTGAGGTTGCGCTCCCGCTGCCGTGCCGCCTCCAAAAGCTCCTTGGGCGGGGTGAAGGTCGTGATCCAAGCCGACCCGCTTTCGTACTGCACCACCACGCCACCCGCCGCGCCCGTCACCCTGCTGGCCAATCGCGCCTTCTGGGATGGGCCCAGGATGTTCTGGATGGCGGGAAAGGCTTGCTTCATCACGAGGGCCGGTTCCCCGGCCCGAAGCGCGCAGGCTGCACCTGCGTGAAGACAGAGGACCAGGGCCATCGTACGGGCTTGCATCTGGACGGTCTCCCCACGGACGCATGGAGGTGGCAGGACTTGGAACGCTGGGGCCATCATAGTGGCCCTCGGGGTGTCCGGGTCCAGGCCCCTCAGGTTTGGGGGGCTTCCGGCACCAGGTCCAGGGCCAGGTTGCCCCCGGGACCCCCGCCAGGCTCGATGCGCACTTGCACCGGCTTGGCCTGGACCAGGCGTCGGCGGTTCAGCCAAGGGGCGGGAACCTGGAGGGTATAGACCCCCGGGGCCAGGTTCGGGAACACGAAGAATCCGTCGAAGCCCGTGGATTGGCGTTGGACGATGCGTCCCGCGGCATCCACCAGCTCCAGGGTCACGGCGGCCAGGGGGCGCACCCCCTCCGGCCCCCGCTGGCGCAGGTAGCCCCCCACTTCCCCCAGCACCATCACGGGAAAGTCCACCCGAAGGGGCTGGCCCGGGCGGGGAATGAAACGGAGCCCGGCCCTCAGGGGACGGTGGCTCGGATCCTCCAGATCGTTCACATTCAGGCCCAGGTCCACGTCCCGTTGGCTGGGAAGGTGCAGCAGCAAGGCGCGGCCCCCGGAGTCGGTCCTTTGGGCATGGGGCACCCCGTTCACCAGGAAGCCCACCCCCTCCAGGGGCTTTTCGCCGGGATCCATGGCGCCGTTCCCGTTGGTGTCCAGGAAGACCCGCACGGCCGCACTGCCTTCACGGGCCGCGGGCTTGGGATCCTGGCACCAGCGCCGGGCCCCCGGATCCCGTCCCAGGCTCGTGCGCACCTGGAAGCTGGCGGACCCGCCATTCTGACGGGACCATTGGGCGTTCATTCCAACCTCCAGGGCGCCCCAGGTGCTGTGCAGCCCTGCGGACAGCGAGAGCTGCCCTCCTGCCCGAAGGTGGTTCACCGCAAACTGCACCTGGGTGGTGCCGGCCCAGAGGGAATCCAGGGCCAATCCCAGGCCCTCCAGCCTCCGGTCCGGCCGCAGGGAATAGCCCACCTGGCCCTGGAGCATCCAGGTGTGCAGGTGCTTGCGGAACAGGGCCTCCCCCCCCAGGGTCCGGACCCCAGCCAGGTCTGCGTACTGCAGGGCCTGGGTGAGGAACAATCCCTGGATGCGATCCCCGGTCTTGAGGGCCACCTGGGTTTCCGCCTGTCCCGAAGCGAAGCGGTCCCGTTTCATATCCAGGCGGAGATGGCTGGGCTCCTCTCCCCAGAGGGGGGCCGTTCCCTGCAGGTTCAACTGGGTGCGGCGCAGGAGGAAGCCTCGGTCCGAGCGAAGCACTTCGCTTTCGAAGCTGCGGCCCTCCAGGTGGCGCAGGTTCCAGTTCACCCTGGACCAGCGTCCCTTGAAGCTGGCCTCCGCCAGGGTCCCCCCGGCCGCGCTCCGGGAGAGGCCCACCTGGTAGCCCGTGCCCGCCACCTGGCCCCGGGCTCCCACCTGGCTCAGCCAGCCGGAACCTCCCGCCCCCGGCTGCTCCACCACCGAGGCAAAGGGTGCAAGGTGGCGGTTCACGCCCCACTCGAAGGTCGCCTGTCCCCGGGATGGGCCCCCCTTGTCGGGGCGGTCGTGGGAGACCCGGTAGCGCAGCACCCCAGCGCTTCCACTGCCCGGGTCCGCCAGGATGGACAGTCCCTCCTCCCTCCGCTGCCCCAGGGGGCCGTGGAAGACCAGCAGGAAGGTGTTGGCGCCGGGGTCCAGGGGCACCTCCGGGAAGGCGTAGCGGCCATCCGCCCGGCTGAGCTGGAAGCCCACCAGGCGGCCATTGTGGAAGAGCTGCAGATCCCAGTCCTGGGGCAGTTCCCCCGAGAAGCTCTTTGAATCGAAGAACTGGGCCTGGTTCAGCTCGAAGTTGCTCACCAACACGCCCTTGCCGGAACCCGTGCGGCTGAGGAACTCGATGCCCGGAAGGTCCAGGTGGCCCAGGGCCACCTCCTTGGCCCCCAGGGGACCCAGCAGCTCCCCTTCGGGATCCCGGCGACCCAGGCTGCCGCGAAAGAGGGTGCCTGCCTTCGAAAAATCGGTGTGCAGGACGCCCCGGGCCTCGGTCCACAGGAGGTCCGCGGTGAGGAAACTGGTGGCACCCGACTGGCCCTGGATCCTGCCGCCCACCGAAGCGCCTGACCAGGACAGGGTCTGGTCCAGGAAGGGGGCGGCCAGGGGGGCATAGGGGTGGGCCTGGGGGTCGTAGGCCACCCGCACGGGGCCCTGGGCCGACGAGGTGCGGGCATCCTTCAGCCGGGCCCATCGGGACTGGATGGGCAGGAGGCGCAGGGGCTGCACCTCCAGCGCGGCGGCGCCCTCCACCAGGCGGAGTCGCAGGGGCAACCAGGCCTCCAGCGCCTTCAACTCCACGTAGCATTCCTCCCCCTCGAAGAAGACCGCGCTCCGGGGCAGGGCGTGGGAGCGGCCCTCGGCCTGGACGGTCCCCGTGGGCAGGTCCAGGAGGAAGGGGTTCTTCTCTTCGATGACGAAGCCTTCGACGCGCCCCCTCACGCCGTCCACGGAAAGGGCCAGGTAGAGCTGCCGTGCCAGTTCTCCCAGGGGCAGCCAGGTCGCCTCGCCCCTCTGTTGGACCATCAGCGGATCCCCCATGGCCTGGATGCCCAGCATCACCGTCAGCAGGTTGATCCTGCGGGCGGGCTCCGGGGCCACCTGGGCCAGGCAGGGGAGCACCAGGCCCAGCCAAAGCCAGCGCGCATTCATGGCGCCCTCGCAGGGCTACTGAAGCACCACCTGGGTCTCCGCCAGTACCTCGCCGCGTTCGGGATGCACATAGGCAAGCCTCAGCTTCGAACCGGAGGGCAGGCGGAGGGGGCCCAGGGGCAATTCCATGGTCCGGGCCGGGAGCGGTGGGTAGACCGCCACGCCCCGCCACTCCGCCACCTTGGCGTCCTTGGAAGGGGCATCCAGCTGGGAGATCTGCAGGTTGCCGAACACGGATTCCTTGCCCCCCAGGCGCTGCAGGGCAAATTTCAGCGTGGTCCGACCATCCTCGCCCCGGGCCACCACCACCGGAGAAAAGGCGGGTTTCGAAGGGGCATCGCCCTGGCGAACGATGATGGGGATGGCGGCGCCGAAGACCGGAATCATCCGAATGGCCACCCCCCGCGGATCCGTGGGTTCGCTCCCCTCGGCCGGAGCCTCGGTGGGGGGGACCGCCCGAATCAGCAGGTGCGCCCGGTATTCCCCCTCCGGAAGCTCCGGTGGGCGACGCACCAGGATCCTCACCGTCTGCTGAACCCCGGGCTCCAGGGTGATCTGCTGGGGGGCGAAGCGGATCATGTCCTCCGCCACCGAGGGGCCATCTGAAGGGATCTCCTTGACCTCCCCCCGATCATTCATCTCCATGCGGATGAACCCCAGGCGGTAGGTGGCGGGGGCCGTGCCCGTGTTCAGGAGCGTCAGCTGCGAGGACCGAAGCCGCGCATCAAACACCAGGCGCGTCGGGGCCACCAACAGGTCCCCGCCCACGGGCCGCGGCATCGCCGCAGGCTGCGTCGCCGGCGCCTGCGCCTGGAGCCCTGTGCCAAGCGCCCACGCCAACCCCAAACCGTACCCCAGCTTTCGAACGTCGATGTTCATGGTCAACCCCATACCGTGAGGGTGGTTTTCCGAAATGGTTTGCCGGAATCCAAATTCATCTGAAAAAGTGGTCCCTAGGATATGGTGTATAAAAATTCACAATTTTAGAATATTGAATAACTATCTGAAATTTTAAAATCGGTCTAAATATTGTTTTCAAAGGGTTTGGTTTTTTAATATTGTATTATATTATGATTTTCGTCACGTTTTTTGATTTGGCATCCAGCCCTGGCCTTCGGCCAGGGCTGGACCCCCTGGAACCCATCAGTTGTAGGCCACCGTCACGGAAAAACTACCGGAGTAGAGGCCGGCAGCCTGGTTGGCCGCCATGTCCAGGGTTGCTCCCACGCTCAGGGCATGGTTCCCGGTGGCATCCAGGAGGTAAGCCGCCGAATCGGTGAGGAAATTCGACACGGTCATGCTGTTGCTGCCGGAGGTGAGCTGGATGCTGGAGGGGAGGCCCACGCTGAAGGTGGTGTTGGGCTCACCGGCCACCTGGAAGGAGGCGGCGGAGACGCCTGCGGCACTGGCCAGCACGGCACCACCGGAGGCACTGCGGGCGCCCGCAGGGCTGACCACGACGCTACCTGCGGCGGGGGTGGCGATCATGGCGCCGAAGTTCAGGTCCGTGAGCTTCTGGATGGAGATGGGTTGGTAGATCTTCGCGGAAGCCGTGGCCGAAGCACTGGCGGTGGGCGCCTGGGCGAAGGTGGGAAGGGTCCCAAGGACGAGCAGGGTGGGGACGAGCGTGCGGAGAGCGCGCATGGTGAACTCCTTTTAAAAGTGTTTTAAGCGCCGGTCGGCGCCGTGATAGGGATGTCACCGGGAGGACCGTCCTCGGCGGTGGGCTTGTGGGGCCGTGCAGCCTATATCAAGCCCCGTGCCAGGTCGGCCAAAGATATTAAAGTGTGCAATTGAATGACTTAAAAAAAATCGACAACCCTCGGGGGATGTCTAGAATCTGGATTTGGTAATTGATTTCTGGATTCTGGACGACGTGATGCCGTAGGTCTTCAGCTTGACGTAGAGCGTGCTCCGGGGGATGCCCAGGCGGGTGGCGGCGGGATCCACCTGGTAGCCTTCTTCTTCCATCACCCTCTGGATGTGCAGCCGTTCCACCTCCTGCAGGGTGAGGTGGGGATCAAAGGAGGTGGTGGGGCCCGCGGTCCTGGTGCGGGCGGGCATGCTGCCCGTGCTGAGGTCCTCCGCCTCCAGGGTGGGGCCCCGGCGGGCCAACACGGCGCGCTCCAGGGCATTTCGCAGCTCCCGGATATTGCCCGGCCAGTCGTAGTTCACGAGCCAATCCTCGGCGCCCGGGCTGAGCTGGAGGGACCCCGCATCCCATCCCGCCGCGATCCGCGCGAGGAACAACCGCGCCAGCATGGGGATGTCCGCCCTGCGGTCCCGCAGGGCGGGCATGACCAGCTGGATGGTGCTGATGCGGTAGTAGAGGTCCTCCCGGAACCGTCCCGTGGGCAGCAGCTGTTCCAGGTTGTGGTGGGTGGCGCCAATGAGGCTGAAGACCACGGATCGGTCCCGGGTATCCCCCAGGCGGTGGAAGGTGCGCTCTTCGATGGCCTTGAGGATCTTGGCCTGGACCGTGGGCTCCATCTCCGCGATTTCGTCCAGGAACAGCGTGCCGCGGTTGGCCAGCTCCATCATGCCCACCTTGCCCGCCACGGCGCCGGTGAAGGCCCCCTTCTCGTGGCCGAAGAGCTCGCTCTCCAACAGTTCCCGGCTGAGTCCGGCGCAGTTGAGCTCCACGAACGCATAGTCCTGGCGCTTGGTGTGCTGGTGGATCCACCGGGCCAGGGCGCTCTTGCCGGTGCCCGTCTCCCCGTGGATCAGGATGGGGCTGTCCACCAGCAGGACCCTCTTCACCCGGTTCTCCAGGGCCCGGATGGCGGGGCTGACCCCGAAAAAGGGATTGAAGGCCTGCTTGTCCTCGCTCAGACGATGCACGGTGTCCTTTTGGCGAAGCCGGGAGCGGTCCACGAGCCTTTCGCACAGGGCCAGCAGGGCCGCGGGCTGCACGGGTTTCACCAGGAACTGGTCCGCCCCCTCCTTGATGAGACTCACCGCCAGTTCGATGGAGGCCAGGCTGGTGATGATGACGATGGGGGGCAGGGGGTCTTCCTTGCCCTTGGAATGCATGAGGTCCAGGGCCGTGCCATCGGGGAGTTGGTAGTCCAAAAGGATCACGTCCGGCTGGAAGCGGTCCACCATCTCCTTCGCCTGGGCGATGGAGGCGGCGTAGTCCACCCGGAAGGCCTTGCCCTCGAAGACATGGGAGAGGAAGAGGCGCTGGACGCGATCGTCTTCGACAATCAACACCTTGTTCCGCTCCATGGGGATCTCCTGCCGCCCATCTTCACACCAAGGAGATGGGCCGTCACGGGGGAGGCCCCTGGGAACGCCCTCCTACCGGGCCGCCAGCCCCTCCGCCAGGGCCCGGGCCAGGGCGGCCAGGGCCTTGGCCGTGGCCTCCGAGAGTCCCTGGGGGGTCGGGGCGGCCAGGGGCACTTCGATGCGGGTGCGCTGGGGTTGGTGGGGCCCAGGGCCTTGGCCCCCCTGGAGGGTCCAAAGGGCCTGGAGCAGCAGGCCCCGGCCATCCGGGGTCTCCAGCCGCTCCACCTCCAGCTCCACCCGCAGATCCGCGGGACCTTCCGCCTGGGCATGGATCCGCTGGGTGCCCAGGAGGTGGGTGAGGTTGTCCACCAGGGTCTGGGAGAGCTCGCGTTCCAGGGGGCTCCCCCAGCGGTGGGCCTCCAGGATCCGGTAGGTGCCCCCCCCCTGGCCCAGCACCAGGTGGGGACGGGCGACGAGTTCGGGAATGCGGAGAACCCGGACCCCCACCCAGCGATCCCCCACGCCCTTTCCCGGGAGGGGGGCCTGGGCTGTGACCTTCAGGGTATGCAGGGTCGGCTCGGGGGAGGCGCTTCGGCATCCCACCACCAGGGCGGTACAGAGGATTGGAGCCAGTCTCATGGGTGCTTCCCCTTTCCGAACACCAGTGACTCGGGTCGACGCTCCAGGGCGTCCGCCAGTTCCTTGAGGCTGCGGGCGGCCTGGGTGAGTTCCTCCAGGGCCCGACGCAGATCCTTTTGCAGTGGGCTCCCTGGGCTGGCGAGCCTCTCCGTGGCCTCCAGGGTGCGCTGGAACTGGGCCAGGGAGGCCTTGAGCTGGGGGAGGGTCTCCCGATCCGCCTGGGCCATGAGGCCCCTGGCCTGGTCCGCGGCGGCCTTCAGGGCCGGGAGCAGGGTCCGGGCTTCCTGGGCAAGGTCATCCAGGGGCAGCTTCTGCAGGCGATCCAGGAAGGCCGATAGGTTCGTGAGCAGCGCGCCCATGGTGGTGGGGATGGTGGGGATCTCGGCGTAGCGGCCGTACCGCACCATGGCCCGGGGGGTGGCCTGGGGTAGGAAATCCAGGTCCACGAAGAGGCTGCCCGTGAGCATGGACCCCATCTTCAATTGGGCCCTCAGGCCCTTGGACACGAGCTTCTGGATGTAGCCATCCACGCCCTCGAGGTTGGGACCCAGGATGGACATGCGCTCCGGTTCCAGGGCGATGAGCACCGGGATGCGACCTTCCAGACTGCGGCTGTCGAATTCGAGCTTCAGGTCCTCCACCTGTCCGATGCGGATCCCGCGGAATTCCACGGCAGCGCCCCGGGAGAGGCCATGCACGGATTCGTTGAACTGGAGCACGTAGTAGTAGCGCTTGAGGTAGACCTTTTCGTAGATCTTTTCGTGGCTTGGGTACAGCACGAAGGTTTGGCCGGCCTCGGCGGGGCCGCTGGCCTCCAGGCTCATGGGGTTCTCGAAGGCCACCCCCCCCAGGAGCATGTCCAGCAGCGAGTCGGCGGCCATGCGGATGCCGCTGGTGTCCACGGTGACATCCACCCCCCCCGCGTTCCAGAAGCGGGAATCCTTCCGTACCAGGTCCATGTGGGACTCCCGGATGAAGACCTGGATCTCCACCGCCTGGCCCCCCTTCTCGAGCTGGTACCCCGCCACTTCCCCCACCTTGATCTGTCGGTGGTAGACGGGGGAGCCCACGTTGAGGGAACCCAATTTGTCCGCGCGCAGGGTGAAGGATTTCCCGCGTTCACTGGTGGTGATGATGGGCGGGGACTCCAGCCCCTGAAAGGTGCTGGCGGCGGATCCGGGAATTCCAGGATCCATGCCGATGTAGGCCCCGGAGAGGAGGGTGCTCAGGCCCGAGACCCCACTGGCGGCGATGCGGGCCTTCACCACCCAGAAGCGCGTGTGGGTGCCCACGCGGAAGGCCACATCCTTGGAGAGGCGCGCCCGCACCTCCACCTGCAGCCCGTCCCCCGTCAGGCGAATGGTTTCCACCTTCCCCACATCGACATCCTTGTACCGCACCTTGGTCTGGCCTGCCTCCAGGCCTTCGGCGCTGGCAAAGACGATGCTCACCAAGGGCCCCTGGTCCCGCCAGGCCCGGAACCCCAGCCAGCCCGCCAGGAGCAGGGCCACCAGGGGGAGGATCCACACCGAGGAGAGAGGGTGGGTGCGTCGAATCCGCGGCTCCGCGGGCTCGTTCGCATCGGGCAGGGTGGTTTCAGGCTCCGTCATGACCAGTCTCCAAGGCATCCCAGATCAGGCGTGGGTCGAAGGTATGGGCCGCCAGCATGGTGCACACCACCACCAGCGCAAAGGCCAGGGCGCCTGGGCCCGGTGCAATGCTGGCCACCCGTCCCAGCTCCACCATGGCCACCATCATCGTGACGACGTAGATATCCACCATGGACCAGCGCCCCACCACCTCCGTCAGGCGGAAGAGTCGGGCCCGCTCCAGGGCCTGCCTTCTGGTCCCTTGGCGCACCGAGATCACCAGGTAGCCCAGGATGGCCAGCTTGAAGGTGGGTACCAGGATGCTGGCCACGAAGATCAGCAGCGCCAGCCCCCAGGAGCCGGACTCCAGAAAGACCCCCACCCCCCCCAGGATGGTGTCCGACTGCTCCCGCCCCAGGTTCCAGACCCGCATCACCGGGAGCAGGTTGGCGGGTACGAAGAGGATGGCCGCGGCTCCCAGCAGGGCCGCCGTGCGCTGGAGGCTGTGGGGTTTCCGGGCATGGAGCGCGGCACCACAGCGGGGACAGCCCCGGGGGAAGGGCGGGAAGACCACCCGCCCGCAGTGGAGGCAGCTCCGGTGGGCCGGGGCCCTCATGTCCCCTCCTCCAGCCGGGCCCAGAGGGCTGGCCAATCCAGGGAGGCGGTGGCGGCCACGTCCACCAGGAGGTACAGGCCCAGGGCCATCAGGGAGGGACCCGGGAGCACCTCCGCCATCTTGGCCAGTTTGACGAAGGCCACCAGGATCCCCAGGACGAAGACATCCACCATGCTCCAGGGTTCCAGCAGATGGAGCCAGCGCAGGATCCGGGCATGGACGATGCCCCCCCGGTGAAAACGCAGGCTCATGAGCACACCCAGGGACCCCCCCAGGAGCACCAGGGGCAGGATGGTGCCCGTGGAAAGCACCATCAGTCCCAGAATCCGGTTCCCGGTCCGCCAGAGCTCCAGGGCGCTGCCGGGCAGGGTGGTTGTGCCCACCTGCCCGT
>CAZPUI010000151.1:0-9964 GCA_964589695.1 uncultured Solibacteraceae bacterium
AGCCCCAGGATGGCCTGGCCGTCCTGGGCTTCGGCCTGGGCAAGGCCGTGGTGGAAGGCCAGAAGACCTTCCGCTTCTGTCCTGCCTATCCGCAGCTGGACATGGTCCACCCCAAGGACCAGGCCAATGCCAGCCAGACCCACTTCTACGCCCTGGACCTGGGCCGGAATGCCGTGGACCTCTTTAACGGCGAGGACGCCACCCTTTTGCGGCTGGATGTGGAGGAGGCCCTGCCGGACGGGACCCTGGCCCACTGCGCCTCCGTGTGGGACTGGGATGACCAGCGCATGCGCTCGGGCCTGGACCGCAAGGGCCCCAAGGTGCTGAACTTCCTCAATGTCGTGAAGCACGACAAGTTCCCCCTGGCGGCCATCCTCAAGCGCCTCCTGGACCTGCTCCGGGAATCCCTGGAGACCCCGGTGGAAATCGAATTCGCCGTGAACCTGGATCCCGATCCCAGGAACCACCGGCCGACCTTCTACCTGCTCCAGGTGAAGCACCAGCTCCAGGATGCGGAGGAGTGCAGCTTGGAGGGCCTGGACCTGGACCCCCAGTCCCTCTTCCTGTACTCCGAACGCTGTGTGGGCAATGGTCTGGTGGAAGGGCTCCAGGACGTGGTGTGGGTGGACCCCGAGGCCTTCGACAAGATGGCCACCCCCGACCTGGCGGAGGCCCTGGAGGCCCTGAATGACACCTTCCGGGTGGAGGGCGGCAAGTATCTGCTCCTGGGTCCGGGTCGCTGGGGCAGCCGTGACCGCTACCTGGGCATCCCCGTGAGCTGGCCCGCCATCTCCTGCGCCAAGGTGATCGTGGAATACGCCCTGGAGCATTTCCAGGTGGATGCCTCCCTGGGCAGCCACTTCTTCCATAACGTCACGAGCCTCAACATCGGCTACCTCTCCGTGCCCTTCCCCCAGGCGCCCCACCGCATCGACTGGGGCTGGCTCCGCACCCAGCCCGTGGTGAGGCGCAACGGAGCCATCGTCCACACCCGGCTGGAGGCGCCCCTCCACATCGTGATGGATGGAAGAAAGAGCGCTTGTGCGGCGTTCAAGGGGACATCGCGTTCAGCCCTTGTGGTGCCGCGCTAGCGGGACCTTCAATCTACGCCTCAAACCCGCAATGACCCCGAAGGATCCTGGCTGACCTAGCCAAGCCCTTGGAAGCATTCACCTGCGCGTGATGGTGACCCGCGAGGATCCCATCCTGTGGGTCGCCTGCCGTTACACTCTTTTTACATTTTGTCCTCAAACCCAGGATTACCATGTGCGCTTGAAGATAAGGAGCTCGCTGTGGCCACTTCGTTAGCAGTGCTCGGTTCGGTGCTTGGGGTGGTCCTGGCGGTGCATGCGGGCGCACAGGACGCGCCTATCGGTTCCCTGGCCAAAATGCCGGTCAAGGAAGTCACCGTGTTCAAGGACGGGCACGCCGTTCTCTTGCACCAGGGCCGGATGCCAACGGACGCTGCGGGCAACGTGGTACTCGACGAACTGCCCGCCCCCGTCCTTGGTACCTTCTGGCCCTACTCTGCAGAGAAAGGTGCCAGCCTGTCCTCGGTGGTTGCGGGTCAGCGGCGCGTCCTTGTCCAGCGCAATGCCGTGACCCTCCAGGAGTTGATCGAAGGCAACGTCGGGGCGTCGGTCATCGTTACCGAAATGCCTGCGGGTCGTGAGACCGAGCCGCACCGCTATGCCGCAGTCATCCTGGGGGTCACCTCTCGCCAGCCTGAGGAGCGGATGGCAACCGCCCCACCGGCTCCGAGCCCGTTGCCCGAACGGGGCAGCGTGGTGCTGCTGAAAACGACTGAGGGAACGAAGGCGGTCAATATGGCACGCATTCTGGACGCCACCTTTACGAAGGATTCTCCCAAACCACGCGCGGCGTCGGAGGAGTTTCGCAACCTTCTCACGATGAAACTCGACTGGAATCACGGGAAAGCAAGAAAGGATGCTGATGTCGGTCTCATGTATGTGCAGCGTGGAATCAGGTGGATACCCAACTACAAGGTGACGATTAATGGCGCCGGCAAGGCCCTGGTGAAGCTCCAAGCCACCCTCATGAACGAACTGACCGACCTGGACGATGTCACCTGCCATCTCGTGATCGGCGTCCCTACCTTTCAGTTCAAGGATATGGTCGATCCAATATCCCTTCAGGGTGCGGTGGCACAGTTGTCTCAGCACTTTCGCGAGTCCGACTCGACGGTTGGGCAGATCCAAATGTTCACCAACGCGATCATGACGCAATCTGTCGGCCTGAACGAGCCGCACCGACCGGCGTCGAAGGGCGATCCAAGCCTCGATGTGGGCGAACAGGCTGAGGATCTTTTCATCTTCACCGTCAAACACGTAACGCTGCAAAAGGGGCAGCGGATGGTTCTGGCGGTGGTGGAGTTCACCGTCCCGTACACGGATGTCCACACCCTGGACCTTCCCTACTCGCCTCCGACCGAAGTCTGGCGCTCCTTCGATTCGCAACGGCAGTCCGAACTGGCGCGCCTTCTCAACGCGCCGAAGGTCATGCACAAATTGCGTATCGAGAACAAGAGCGCGTACCCCTTCACGACGGCGCCTGTCCTGATCGTGCGCGATGAGCGTGTCCTGGCCCAAGGCATGGCCACCTACACGGCCAGCGGCGGGACAATGGAGCTTCCCCTGACCACCGCCGTGAACATCCAGGTCAATAAGAGCGAACGGGAAACCCAGCGAATCCCCAACGCGATGAACTGGCAGGGGGACAACTATGCCCGAGCTGATCTATCCGGGACGATCGCCTTGACGAACTTCCGTAAACAGCCAGTGGAGATAGAAGTGGTGCGCCACGTCCTCGGCGCGGTGGACAGCGCCTCGGACGGGGGTCGGCATGGAAGCATCAATTCCCAAGAGGACGACTCCTTCCTACCGGTACGCGATGACCATTTGGCTCGATGGTGGGGTTGGTACTCATGGCCGTACTGGTGGCACCGGGTCAATGGCATTGGCCGTGTCACGTGGAAGCTGACGCTCAATCCAGGCAAGAGGACCGAGTTGAAATACGACTGGCACTATTTCTGGCGGTGATGCACCCATTCCCAGCGCGACCACCCCAAGGTCATTTGGAACCGTCGATCGCCCTCTCCGATTCCTAACCCGGGGCCGGTCACGGCCCCGGGTTAGCGTGTAGAATGACCCAAACTCCACCGGAGGCCCCATGCGCCTGATTACGCGATCCGACTTCGACGGGCTTGCCTGCGCCGCGCTGCTGGAAGAAATCGGCATGATCGATGACTTCCTCTTCGTGCACCCGAAGGATGTCCAGGATGGCAAGGTGCAGGTGGGACCCAACGATATCCTGGCCAATATTCCCTACGCCCCGGGCTGTGGGCTCTGGTTCGACCATCACCGCAGCGAAACCGAGCGCCTGGCCATGGACGGTGAGAAGGTCCAGTTCCAGGGGGATTCCCGACCCGCCCCCAGCTGTGCGCGGGTGATCTACGAGTACTATGGCGGGGCCGAGAAGTTCGCCAAGTTCGATGCCAATGGCCTCATGGACGGCGTGGATCGGAGCGATTCCGGCAACCTCACCCGGGAGGACATCCTGGAACCCAAGGACTGGATCCTGCTGTCCTTCGTCATGGATCCCCGCACGGGGCTTGGGCGTTACCGGGACTATCGCATCAGCAACCACGCGCTCATGAAGGACATGATCCGGTACTGCCGCACCCTGGACGTCCACCAGATCCTGGAGATTCCCGATGTCCAGGAGCGGGTGAAGCGCTATTGGGAGCAGGAAGCCGCCTACAAGGCCATGATCCAGGCCCACGGCCGGCTCGACGGCAATGTGCTGGTGATCGACCTCCGGGGGGTGGAGGAGATCCTCAGCGGCAACCGGTTCGTGGAATACGCCCTCTATCCCGAGGCGAATGTGTCCGCCCGCATCCTGTGGGGGCGCGAGCGCCAGAACATCGTGCTCACCGTGGGCCACAGCGTCCTGAACCGCACCTGCAAGAGCGACATCGGCGCCCTCCTGCTCATCCACGGGGGCGGCGGCCACAGCCAGGTGGGCACCTGCCAGCTGGATGCCGCCGTGGCGGAGCCGCACATTCATGGCATCATCGCCGCCCTCAAGACGGTGGGGTAGAGGGGATCCTCGTCGAGTCGCGCAGGACAGTTCAACTGGGTCTGGGCCGTTGGCATGCCTGGGCGAGCGCGGCTTCCAGCCGCAACCGAAAATGATTCAACACGGAGAACACCAAGATGCCACGCATGCGTGGCATGAGGAGGCACGGAGAAAAGAATTCCGTGACTCGCGGAATACATCTTTCTGGCTCGGTTCCATCAGGGCCTTAGTCGGGGATCACCTATGGGTTTCCCAGGACCGCGCGCCTGCTGGAATGCCCGTGGCCATGCCGCACGAGCGGACAGGTGGGCAACCCTCGGGCTGATGGAACATGACGATCAGCGCCCCTGCGCGGCTGGGTCAGACAGTCCCCACCACCTGCCTTGAGATCCCCGTGCTTTTCTCCGTGCACCCCGTGGTCTCCGTGTTTCAATCTTTGAAAAGATGAATGTTGCCGTGGCATTTGATTTCGGTCTTGCGCGGTTGCCTTGTCACCCAATCGTTTCAGCGCGGCCACCGAAACCGCACGGATAATGGACCCGGAGTCTAGCCCATGGCGCGCATTCTGGTCATCGAGGACGAACCGGATCTCCAGGAGATCCTGGCCTACAACCTGCGGAAGGAGGGCTTCGAGGTGCTCCAGGCCTTGGCGGGTGCCACGGGTCTGGCCCTGGCCCGCAGCCAGGCCCCGGATCTGGTGCTCCTGGACCTCATGCTTCCGGACCTGCCGGGCACGGATGTCTGCCGGGTCCTGAAGGCCGATCCTGGCACCCGGGCCATTCCCGTGCTCATGCTCACCGCCAAGGGGGAGGAGCGGGACCGCATCCTGGGCTTCGAACTGGGGGTGGAGGACTACGTGGTGAAGCCCTTCAGCGTCCGGGAACTCCTGCTGCGGGTGAAGGCCCTGCTGCGCCGGAGCGCCCCACCCGTGGCCGATGAGCCCCAGGACCTCATCACCTTCGGCTGCCTCCAGATCGATCCCGCGGCCCACCGGGTCTGGGTCCTGGGGGAGGAAGTGCAACTCACCTCCATCGAATTCCGGCTGCTCACCACCCTCCACGATCGGAAGAACCGCGTCCAGACCCGCGCCACCCTGCTGGAGGATGTCTGGGGCCTCCAGGCGGAGACGGAAACCCGCACCGTGGATACCCATGTGAAGCGCCTGCGGGAGAAGCTGGGGGCCGCCGAGGCCTACCTTGAGACTGTCCGGGGGGTGGGCTACCGCTTCGCGGCCCGCCCCGAACCCGAGCGGGGTCCTGCCCGGATCGAGGAGGCCCCGTGACCCTGGGGATCCGCGCCAAGCTTTTCATCCTTTCCCAGGTGGTGATCGCCACGGCCCTGCTGGTGGCCGACCTCGCCCTCACCTCCGCCCTGGACCGGTCCCTCACCAGGGACTTCCAAGAAAACCTGATGGTGCGGGTGCGTCTGGTGGAAGGCAAGGTGACCACCCTCAGCACCGAGTCCCTCGGTGAACAGGATCTGGGGGCACGGCTGGAGGCCTTGGGACAGCGGGCCCAGGCGCGTGTGACCCTCATCAGCCCGGAGGGGCGGGTGCTCGGGGATTCGAACCTCAAGGCCGAGGAGTTGGCACGGGTGGAGAACCACGGGGAGCGCCCCGAGGTGCAGCAGGCCCTGGCCACAGGGCAGGGGGTGAGCATCCGGTACAGCACCACCCTGGCCCAGCGCATGATGTACGCCGCCGTGCCATTCAAGAAGAGCAACGAGGTGGCAGGGGTGGTTCGATTGGCCCTGCCCCTGGAAAGGCTGGACGACACGGTGGCGCGCCTGCAGCGCATCCTGGTGGCAGCCTCCCTGCTGGCCCTGGCCGTGGCGGCCCTTGTCTCCACCCTGGCGGCCCATCGCGTGTCCCGGACCCTGCGGGGGCTGGCTGAAACGGCCCAGCGCATGGTGGGTGGCCAGCTGGGGGAACGCTCCCGAACGCCGGGCAGCGATGAGATCGCCACCCTGGGACGAAGCCTCGACCATCTGGCCGGCAACCTGGCCCTGACCCTGGAACAGCTGAAGGGAGAGCGGGATGTCCTGGGGGCCATTCTGGAAGGCATGCAGGAGGGGGTGCTGCTGCTGGATGGCGAAGGGCGCATCCTCCATGCCAATCCTGCGGTGCGGGAGATGCTGCTGCTGGGCTCGGAACTCCTGGGCAAGCCCCTGCTGGAGGTGGTCCGTAACGCCGATCTTGTGGAGGTGCTCTGGGAGGCCCGGGACCGCCGGACCCAGACCCAGGGCGAGGCGGAACTCATGGGCCTCAAGCCCCGTAGGCTGCTGATCCATGCATCTCCCCTCCCTGGCACCTCCGGCAAGCTCATGGCGGTGCTGGTGGATGTGACCCAGCTGCGGCAACTGGAGACCCTCCGCCGGGATTTCGTGGCCAATGCCAGCCACGAACTGCGGACCCCCGTCGCCTCCATCCGCTCCGCGGTGGAGACCCTCCAGGGGGCCATGGAGGATCCCCAGGCCGCCCGGAGCTTCCTGGGCATGATCGAACGCAATGCCAAGCGTCTTCAGCAGCTGGTGGAGGACCTCCTGGACCTCTCCCGCATCGAGTCCCGGGAACTGCGGCTTCAGATGGAATCCGTGGACCTTGGGGCCTTTGCCCAGCAGGTGGCCGGTGCCTTCACGCGCCAGATGGAACAAAAGTCCCTGAGCCTGGAGGTGGATCCTGGGGCCCAGGGTGTGCGGGCCCGGGCGGACCGACGGGCCTTGGAACAGGTGCTGTCGAACATCCTGGACAACGCCGTGAAGTATGGTCAGCGGGGGGGAACCCTGCGTCTGGGAGCCACGGTGGAAGGGGCCATGGTCCGGTTCAGTGTGGCGGATGATGGCCCCGGCATCGCGGCCGAGCACCTTCCCCGGCTCTTCGAAAGGTTCTTCCGAGTGGATCCTGGACGCTCCCGGGACCTGGGGGGCACGGGCCTGGGACTGGCCATCGTCAAGCATCTGGTGGAGGCCATGGGGGGCAGGGTCAGGGTGGAGAGCGAACCCGGCAAGGGCTCCACGTTCTCGTTCACGTTGGGCCTGGGGGACTGAACCTGATTTGCCTTCAAAGCCCTCCATGGCTTTTAATGCTCCATGTCAGGCAAACGCGTGGTTTTGCCTGACCTGGCGGGCACCTGCGTCCCCGGTTCGCCCTCCCCACGGCGCAGCCCGTTCCCCATGGCCCGACATTCACCCCCCGCCCTCTGCCCCCGGGCCCCATCCTCAACCGCCGGCCCCACTGGGGGCGTCTCCTGGGTGTGCGGAAAGGACTCCGCACCATCCCAAGGAGGCTCCCATGTCCCGCATCCTCACCTTCTCCCTTGCCGCCGTGCTGCTGGCGTCCCCCGCCCTGGCCCAGGGGCGTGGCCCCGGCCAAGGGCCTCGTCCCGGCCGCGGACCCGCCGCCGGCCCCCAGGCGGGTCCCTTCTTCATGTTCCGGTTCCTGGGGCTGTCGGAGGCCCAGAAGACCAGCCTCCAGGCCCTGCAAGAGGGGCACAAGGCCTCCTTGGAGGCCAAGCAGGCCGCCTTCCAGGCCGCCGAGCAGGCCGTGCGCGATGCCATGCCCCTGGGATCCGTGGGGGAGTCCGAGTTCAAGGCCCTGGTGCTGGCCGCCCAGGCGGCCCACCTGCCCCTGGCGCTGGAGCACCGGCTCATGCTGCAGGAGGCCCTGGCGATCCTGACCCCCGCCCAGCGCGAGCTCTGGCTCAAGAACCATGCCGAGCATCCCCGGGGCAAGGGACCTGGAATGGGAGGCGGCCGGCCGTTCTGAAGCTTCTACACTGTCGATCATGAGGCTGGCTTCCCTGTCCACCCCCACCCGCGCGTGGCTCCGGCGCCCCGGACTCTGGGGCGCCGTGGGCCTGTTCGGGCTCTTGTGGATGGCCTTTCGCGGGTTCCTGGGCCCGCCCCCGGAGCCCTCATTCCTGGAGGTGGGCCTCCCCTTCCTCTTCGGGGCCGTGCTGGTGCTCACCGCCCCCTGGCCTTGGCAGTGGACGGGGGATGAACGTCCCGGGCCAGGCCTGGGGCGCGGTCTGGTCCAGTCCCTGGCCCTCAACGGCGCCCTCGTGGGCCTGCTGCTGCTCCTGCTGCCCCATCCGATACCGGCCCGAGGCCCCGGCCCAGGCCTTGGCCTTGGCCCTGGCCCTGGACTGGGACCCGGCCTTGGGCCGGGACGTGGACGGGGGCCCGGCCCCCCCAGGGTGGACCTGCCGGGCCTTCCTCCCCTGTCCGCCCGCATCCTGCTGCTGGGCATGGCCAGTCTGGGCTTTGGTGTGCTGGCCGGCTGGGTCATGGCGGAGCGGGACCGGGAAGCGGCCCGGGCCGATGCCCTGGACCGTACGGCCCGGGAGGCCCAGGGGCGGGCCCTCCAGGCCCAGATGAGTCCCCATGTCCTTTTCAACGCCCTGAGTGGCCTGGCGGAGCTGGCCCGGGAGGACCCCGGGGCCACGGAGGCGGCCCTGGTGTCCATGGCTGAACTCATGCGCCGACTCCTGGTTCACGCCGGGCGGGGCCTCGCCCCCCTGTCCGAGGAACGGACCCTGGTGGAGGGCTTCCTGGACCTGGAACAATTCCGCCTGGGGGAGCGGCTCCAGATCCGATGGCACTGGGATCGGTTTCTGGAATCCACCGAGGTGCCCCCCCTCCTCCTGCAACCCCTGGTGGAGAATGCCTTGAAGCACGGCATCGCGCCCTGTCGCCAGGGCGGAACCCTTGAGATCGGGTTGGAAGGCGTGGAGGGGGGGCTGCGCCTCTGGGTGGCCAACACGGGGCTCGCTTGGAATCCTGCCGCCCCGGAGCGGGTGGGGCTGTCCCACCTCCGCGCCCGCCTGGCCCTGGGTCGGCCTCCGGGGCGTCTCGAACTGCGCCGGGAGGGGGCCCGGACCCTGGCTGAAATCCTGCTTCCGGGGGCACACCATGGGTGAAGGACTGAAGGTCGTCGTCGCCGAGGACGAACCGTACAACCGCAAGCGCCTGGCCAGGCTCCTGCGGGAGGCCGCCTGCGACGTGGTGGCGGAGCTTCCGGATGGTCCCGCGGTCCTGGAGTGGCTGGAGGCCGGTGGCGAGGCGGATGCCCTGTTCCTCGATGTCCAGATGCCCGGGGCCTCGGGGTTGGACGTGGCCCAGGACCTGCCCCGGCGCATCCCTGTGGTCTTCGTCACGGCCTTCACGGAGCATGCCATTCCGGCCTTCGAGGCGGATGCCCTGGACTACCTTCTCAAACCCGCCACCGCCGAGCGTCTCGCCAAGACCTTGGCCCGCCTGAGGGAGCGCCTCGCCACCCCCCTCCCCGCGGTCCCCAGGACCCAGGGCCCCCTGCGCTATGCCGTGAAGGCTGGGGAAGGGGTGCTGTTCCTGGACCTTGCCCGCACCAGCCACTTCGTCTTCCAGGACGACGAGGTGTTCGCGTTCCTGTCGGGGGAGCGGTACCGGACCCTGTGGAAATCCCTGACGGAGGTCGAGGGCGCTTTTCCGGAGGGCCTGCTGCTGCGGGCCCATCGCCACCTGCTGATCCGCCCCGAGGCCATCCTGGGCGCCCGGACGGGGACCTTCGGCCGCATGCTTGTGCGCGTGGCCGGGGGCCTGGAACTGGACGTCAGCCGGGGGGCGGCCCCGCGGTTGCGGGAGCGCCTGGGCCTGCCGGACCGGGGACGGAGCTGAACGACCGGTCGCCTCAGCGTCCGGCGAGGGCCTTGGCCATCCTTGCCAGGGCCTCCGTGAGCACCCCGGGGCTGCAGCCGAAGTTGAGCCGCACGAAGCCCTCCCCACCGGGGCCAAAGGCCTCCCCCGCGTTCAGGGCCACCCGGGCCTCGTGGAGGAAGAAATCGCCGACGGGGCGGTCCAGGCGGAGTCAGCGGCAGTCCAGCCAGGCGAG
>CAZPUI010000152.1:0-9960 GCA_964589695.1 uncultured Solibacteraceae bacterium
CCCACGACATGAACAATGTGCTGGGGGCCATCCTGGGACTGGCCTCGGCCCACCTGGAGATCCAGCCCCCGGAAAGCCCCGCCCACCGGGCCTTCGACACCATTTCCAAGGCCGCCGTCCGGGGGGGCAGGATGGTCCAGAGCCTCCTCAGCTTCGCCCGCCAGAGCCCCGCAGAGCAGCGGGAACTGGACATGAACGCCATCCTCCGGGAGGCTCCTGCGGCCTTTGTGCCCGAGGACATCAAGGACGTGAGCCCCGAGGTGCTGGCGGTGGTTCGCAAGGCCCTGGCCAAGGCACCCTCGGAGCGCTATGCCTCCGCCGAAGATCTGGGGGATGCGCTGCGGGAGGTGCTGCCCACCCTGGGGGCGCCCAGCGAAGTCCGGGATTCGGGGCCCCATGCACGGCCAGCGGTCCTTTCCAGAGAAGTGAAGGAACCCTCCGACCGCATCCTTGTGGTGGGCAGGGGCGGCAAGGCCAACTGCCTGAGCATCCGTGTGGCCCTCCGCCAGGCGGAGGAGGGCAATCTGATTCTGATCCAGCCAGGGCACTACCGCGAATCCCTGGTGCTGGATCGGGCCGTCACCCTCAGGGGCGAAGGTGAGCTTGGGGCCGTGGTCATTGAGGCCACCCGTGGACCCGCCCTGACCGTCAAGGGGGCCAAAGTGGTGGTGGAAGGATTGGCCTTCCAGGGGGAAGCGGGCGTCAAACCGGAGGGTGAGGCGGTGGTGCGGGTGCAGGAGGGCCACCTGAACATGGAAGGCTGCCGGATCACCACCGCAGCGGCACCAGGGCTCCATGCGTCCGGGAAGGGCACCGTGCTCCATCTGTCCAAGGTTCACGCCGAAGGCGAGGCGGAGTTGGGTTTCTGTTTCGACCTGGGGGCCACGGCCCAGCTCGACCAATGCACCCTCCGCGGATTCCAGCGGGCCGCCCTCATGGCCCATGACGCGGGCCAGGTCACCCTCCACCAGGTGAGGATGGAGGGGGGGCTGGGGGCGGGGCTGTGGGCCTTGGGCTGCTCCCAGGTCACCCTGGAGGATTGCGATTTCCTGGATCGGGAGGCCGGTAGCCTCGAGGCAGAGGGGGATGCGCGCATCACCCTGCGGCGAGGGCGTTACCTGGGCAGCCGATGTGCAGGTTGGTTGCTCCTGGCCAAGGCCCAGGTGGTGGCGGAGGATGCCGAAGTCGGTGGACACATGGCCTCAGGGATCCATGTGGAAGGGGGGGCGACCCTGCTGGCCAAGCATCTCCGGATCATGGGCAACGGAGGCTATGGCCTCTCGGTGCTGGAGGGCAGCAGCGCGGCGCTGGACGGATGTGAATTGAGCCAGAACCAGGCCCCTGGCGTGCTCATCCACACGGGCGGCATGGTGCAGATGAAGGGCTGCAAGCTCTTCGAGGGGCACTCCCTGGGGGTGGTCTGTGCCACCGGAGGGAAGGGCGTGCTGGAGGCCTGCGAAGTCTTCGGCAACGCCCAGAGTGGGGCCCAGGTGGAGCCCGGGGGTAGCCTTCTGCTCGTGAGGTGCACCCTGCGGGATGGGAGGGACACGGGCCTGCTTCTGTTCGAGGATGCCGAGGTCACCCTGGAGGAGTGCGTGGTCCACCGCAATGCCCGGGGCGGAATCCTCCTGGCCAAGGACGCTTCGGACCCCGTGATCCGGGGAGCGAACGGCATCGAAGATGACCTGTACCGAGCCAATGCCCAGGGCAACCTGGTGAAGCTGGCTCCATTGAAGAAGCGCTGACGATTTCGTAGGCGTTCAGGGGCCTTGAAGGACCTGAACGCGCAGGGCCCCGCACACGGGCAAGGCGCACTTGGTTTGAGTGCTGAACGCGTGTGCGATCACCTCAGGCTCTTGGCCAGCAGCTGGCTGCGGATGAAGTCATCCAGGTCGCCATGCAGGACCTTCTGGGTCTGGCTGGTCTCGTGGCCCGTCCGGTGGTCCTTGACCATCTGGTAGGGCTGGAGGACGTAGGACCGGATCTGGCTTCCCCAGGCCACATCCGCCTTGTCACCTGAGGCCTGGGCCACCTTCTCCTCGAGCTTGCGCCGCTCCATCTCGTAGAGGCGGGCCTTGAGGACCTTGAGGGCCACGGCCCGGTTCTGGATCTGGCTGCGCTCGTTCTGGCAACTCACCACGAAGCCCGTGGGCAGGTGGGTGAAGCGCACCGCAGACTCGGTGCGGTTGACGTGCTGACCCCCCGCGCCGGAGGCCCGGAAAACATCGACCTTGAGGTCCTTGTCCGGGATTTCGATCTCGATGGTGTCGTCCAACTCTGGACTCACGTACACGGCTGCAAAGCTGGTGTGACGCCGCTTGGCGGAATCGAAGGGGCTGATGCGAACGAGGCGGTGGACCCCGGCCTCGGCCCGGAGATGCCCGTAGGCGTAGGGGGCACTCACCATGAAGGTGGCTCCCTTCGTTCCCGCCTCTTCCCCATCCTGGTAGTCCAGCATCTCCGTTTTCCAGCCCTTGTATTCGCAGTAGCGAAGGTACATGCGCAGGAGCATGGCCGCCCAGTCGCAGCTCTCGGTGCCCCCCGCGCCAGGAGCGATGGCCACGATGGCGTTGTTCTGATCCAGATCGCCGGAGAGCATCATTCGGAGTTCGGCTTCCTCCACGGCATTCCGCAGGGACTTTTCCACCCCAAGGGCTTCCTGGAGCATCTCCCCGTCGTCCCGGCTTAGTTCCAGGGCGGTGACCAAGTCATCCAAGCCACCAGTGAGGCGCTTGGCCGTATCCAGGTCATCCGTGAGCAAGCCCCGCTGCTTGAGCACCGGCTTGGCCTTCTCGGGATCATCCCAGAACCCAGGCATCGCGGCCCGCTCCTCGATCTGCTCCAGTTCCAGGGCCTTCCGTTCAGGGTCGAGGTGGGCCACCAGCTGCTGAACCCGGGGCTCGAGTTCGTTCTTGGTGCGCATCAAGCTGTCGAAATCCATAGTCCATCCAAGTTCTGATCTACTGTAGCGCACCGCACCACGCCTGGGCCGTCGGGCTGGAGGCCACTTGAAGCTAGACTGGATCCATGGCCGATGCCTTTCCCATTCTGCCTGAGGACCTGGAACCCACGGAGCGCGGGTTCATGGAAGGCGTGGGGGCGGGACCGCTGGCCTTCGCCCGCTGGGACCATCCCTCACCCCGGGGCAGGGTGGTGCTCCTCCACGGGTACGGAGAGCACGCTGAACGCTACCGCCATACGGCGGCTTGGCTGCACCGGCAAGGCTGGGCAGTGTCCGGTCTGGATCAGCGGGGCTTTGGGCGCAGCTCGGGCCCGCGGGGGGATGCCCACGGGATCCGTGGCTTCGTGAATGACGCCGCCGCCTTCCTCCGGCTGGAGAGGTTCCGGGATCGGGAGCTGGCCGGCGTCAGGTCCGTGGTGGTGGAGGGTGTCCCCCAGGCCCTGGGGCCGGTTCACCCCCAGATCCTTCTCGGGCATAGCTTCGGCGGGCTCGTGGCCCTGCTTGTCCTGCTTTGGTACGCCGACACCCTGGAGGGCCTCATTGTTTCGAGCCCCGTGGTGGTGCTCCACCCCCTCAAGCCCCTGGAGGCCTTGGCCCAGCGGCTGCTCTCCACCCTGGCTCCCCATTGGGTGCTGAACCTCCCCAGCGACAAACATGGTGTGTGTTCGGACACGGTCCTGGCCCAGCGGTTCCGGAAGGACCCCCACTGCCACCAGCGCATGTCCGCGGCCTTCCTGGAGGCCCTGCGGGAAGGAGGTCGGGAGCTTCTGCCCCACGCTGCCGAGCTGGATCGCCCCATCCTTCTCCTGGAGGCAGGCTGTGACCACCTCGGAGATCATGATGCTGCGACCCCTTTCTGGAATGGGGTTGATGCGAGCCTGCTGGAACGGCACCGGTTGGAGGGCTTCCTGCACGAAGTGCTCCATGATCGCCGCAGGACCTTGATGTATCCCCTGGTGGAGGCTTGGCTCGCCCGCAGGAGCCCCGGAACCCTTCACTCGGAACCCAAGTGACATTCGCGCCATGTCACACTGGTGTGGAAAGGTTGGTCCATGAAGCTTCAGCATCCCTTGATTGCATCCACCCTCGCCTTGGCCATGATCTCCCTCACGGCCTGCAAGAAGGCCGTCCCGGTCAATACCAAGCCAGAAGGCAAAACCGCCATCATGCTGCTCACGGAAGGCGAGGCGCTCCTCAAGCACCGCAAGTGGGAGGAGGGACGCAAAATCCTGCGCATGGTGGAGGACTACTTCCCAGGCACTCCGGAATTCCCCAAGGCCAAGCTCCTGCTGGCGGACAGCTATTTCTTCGCCGGCAGCCCCAGCTACCCCGAAGCCCAGGTGGAGTATCAGAGCTTCCTCAACTACTTCCCACGGCATGAATCCAGGGAGTACGCGCTCTACCGCATCGCCCTCTGCCATTTTGCCTCCATCGAGAACGCCGAGCGCGACCAGGCGGAGACCTACAAGGCCTTGGAGGCCTTCCAGGCCCTGCTCCAGGAGGCCCCTGGATCCGTCTACGTGGTGGACACCCGGGCCAAGATCACCCAGTGTTGGCGTCGGTTGGCGGAGGCGGAACTCATGGTGGGCATCTTCTATGTCTACAACATGAGCTACGAAGCCGCCGAGCGTCGGCTCAAGGATCTCCTGGAAACCTACCCTGAATATGTGGACCGTGAACGCGCCTACTTCTACCTTGGGGAAGCACTCCGGAATAAGCGAATCCACTGGACCTTTGTCGAGAATTTCCGAAAGGAGGCCCTCGTCAAACTCAATGTGGCGGAGGGCGCGAAACTCACCGCGGCACAGGCTGCTGAGTACAAGACGCTCTGGAACCAGACCGAAAAAGTCGAACTGGAGCGGTACCGGACGGAGGCTCGCAGTTTCTACCAGAAGCTTGTGGAGAGCTATCCCAAGGGCGCCTGGGCTGGAAGGGCCAAGGACCGCCTCCTGGAGATGGGCCAGGCCAATGTGAAAGAGGAGTTGGACGGCTAATTGCCAGGGCCACACCGATCCTAGGGATCGTGGAAGGGGGCCTGAGAGGCCCCCGTTTTTATGGGCCATTTGCGACAGTGGGCTTTGTTGACTGTTGTTGTAACCCATTGTCCTTGTACGATTTGATAATCCTGAGCCTTGACACGATCCAGGTTGGAGCGTTGAATGGGCCTGCCGGGAAGGCTTTTCTTCCCTCTGGGTCCGGAATGGTTTTGGGAGGCGTCATGCGAATGCTCCTTGCGGCGCTGCTGGGGATTTCCTTGCTGGCGGGCCCCGCTAAGCCAAATCCTTGCCTCAGTTGTCATGACGTGGATGCGGAAAAATTCGCCAGGAGTGCCCACGCGAAAGTGGCCTGCACGGCCTGCCATCCAGGTACGGAGCGCCAGCCCCATGTGGGCAAGCCGGGCAAGGTGGACTGTGCCTCCTGCCATGCCTCCCAGGTCAAGGCCTACCAGGGGAGCGTCCATGGCCTTGCCTTGAAGCAGGGGGACGGACAGGCGGCCACCTGCACCTCCTGCCATGGGGTCGCCCACCAAGCGTTGAAGAGCAGCGATGCCGCGGCTCCCACGGCCAAGGCGAACCTGGCAACCACCTGCGGCAACTGTCACTCCAATCCGGATTTCCTGGCGAAACACAAGCTGGGCATGGCCAAGCCGGTGGAGGCCTATCGCAACAGCACCCACGGGCGCCAGGTGGCGAAGGGGAATGCGGGCGCGCCCTCCTGCTCCGACTGTCACGGCAGCCACGATGTCCGCAAGGGCAGTGACCCCACCAATCCCACCCATCGCGCCAACATCAGTGCCTCCTGCGGGGCCTGCCATCCCGATGTCCAGAAGGCCTTCGAGGAGAGCGTCCACGGTGGTGCGGTCAAACGGGGCATTCAGGGGGCGCCCACCTGCACGGACTGCCATGGAGAGCACAACATCCTGGCCCCCTCGGAGCCTGGTTCGCTGGTGAATCCCGCCCGGGTTTCCAAGGCCACCTGTGCCCGCTGCCACGGGGATGCACGCCTGGCGGAGCGGTACAACCTGGGTGCCGACAAGGTGGCGGCCTTCGAGGACAGCTTCCATGGTCTTGCCCTGAAAGGCGGGTCTGCCACGGCCGCCAACTGTGCTTCCTGTCACGGAGTCCACAACATCCTGCCCTCCACGGACCCTCGTTCCCTCATCCACGCCAATAACCTGGGGGCCACCTGTGGCAAGTGCCACCAGGGCATTGGGACCAAGTTCATCACGGGCCGGGTCCACATTCTTCCGGGTACGGATTCCGAGCATCCCGTGGTGCGGTGGATCCGAATCACCTACGTGTGGACCATCATCCCGCTGACCATCGGTTTCATGCTGCTCCACAATGCCCTGGACTGGTTCAAGAAGGTGCGGCACCGGAAGGTCCATCACCGGTCCGAAGAAATGGTCGAGCGCATGAACCTGCGCTTCCGCATCGCCCATGGCATGGTGATCGTAAGCTTCATCACCCTGGTCGTGACGGGCTTCGCCCTCAAATACCCCGATGCCATCTGGGCCCAGCCCTTCATGGCCTTCGAGGCCAAGTTCCCCTTCCGGGCCTGGCTCCACCGTGCGGCCGCGGTGGTGATCTCCTTCGGCACGGCCTTCCACCTTGTGCATCTGGCCGTGGTGAAGCGGGATCGGGTCATCCTGAAGGAACTGCTTCCCACCCTTCAGGACGCCAAGGATCTGGTGGGGGTCATGGCCTACAATGTCGGCCTGCGGAAGACCAAGCCGACCTTCGGCATGTTCAATTACGCCGAGAAGATGGAATACTGGGCCTACATGTGGGGCACCGTGGTGATGGCCGCCACCGGTCTGATCCTGTGGGCCAATAATTGGAGCCTTCAGAAGTTCCCCAAATGGGTCTCTGATGCCGCCACGACCCTGCATTGGTACGAGGCCATCCTCGCGTCCCTCTCCATCGCCATTTGGCACTGGTATGCCGTCATCTTCGATCCGGATGTCTACCCCATGGACATGGCGTGGCTCACGGGCAAGGTGCCCGCAGACCACCTCAAGGAGTCCCGCCCGGAGTACTACCAGCGGCTGAAGGCCAAGGATGGGGAAGGGGCTGGTCAGGAATAGGCAGCCGAGGCTCGGCGGACGCATCGACGGGGCCCCACACGAATGGAGCTCCGTGCGGGGTCGAGATGTTTAGATTGCCAACACCAGGTGTAAGAAAAATGATCACCCGTTAAGTGTCGAAACTGTTTAGGGTTAATCATTTGTTGTGGGTTTGGGTGTAAGGAATGTCAGCACCCACTGGAAGTGGTGCTGATGGGATTGATCCTAAGTATTGTTTTTGCTGGCGTTTTGTGATTCGGTTGAAGTGGCATGGGGGTTGCATTTGGAAGACCCGCCCCGGAAGGAGGGGGCTCCCATGACCGTCCTGCTCGTGCTTGCCACTTTTCTGCTCTTCATCCTCATCGATACCCTCTCCTCCCGACGCAAAGTGGTGGTGCCGGTGGCTTCACCGGTTCCGGATCCCGGCCCGGTAGAACCCGTGTGGGTGGCGGGCTACCAGCTTCCCGAGGCGCTCCACTACCATCGCGGTCACACCTGGGTTCGGGCCCTGGGTGATGGCACGGTCCTGGTGGGTATCGACGATTTCGCCCGCCGTCTCCTCGGTCGGGTTGCCGCCCTCAAGCTCCCGGAGGCCGGGGCTTGGCTCAAGCAGGGGACCCAGGGCATTGGGGTGGACCTGGGGGACCGTGAGGCCCGCCTGGTGTCCCCCGTGGAAGGACAGGTGCTGGCAGTCAATCCAAAGCTCCTGGAGAAGCCGTCCCTGGTGACGGATGATCCATACGGCCGTGGCTGGCTGCTCCACGTGCGGGCCACGGATCTGGCCTCCAGCCTGCGGAACCTGTTCTCCGGTAACCTGGCGCGTCGGTTCATGGAGGAGGCTCGGGTGGGCTTGGACCTGCGGCTGATGGCCCTCTCCGGATCGGTGCTCCAGGATGGTGGGGAGCCCGTGGGGGACTTCGCCAAGCACCTCTCCGAGGAGGAGTGGAAGCGTCTCACCGCCGAATTTCTGCTGGGCTAGGGATCGGTCATGGGTGCTTCTCCCCGTGCGCTCCTGATCGATATCACCCGTTGCATCGGTTGCCGAGCCTGCGTCTCCGCCTGCAAGGAGGCCCATGGCATGCCCGGCGACGGCAGCGATACCAAGCTGAACGCCAAGACCCTCACGGCCCTGGAGGAACATCCCGGCGAACGCTTTGTTCGCCGGCTCTGCATGCACTGCGTGGAACCGAGTTGCGCCAGCGTCTGCCCCGTGAGCGCCCTCAAGAAGACGCCCGAGGGGCCCGTGACCTACAACGCCTCGGTGTGCCTGGGGTGCCGCTACTGCATGGTGGCCTGCCCCTTCGATGTGCCCACCTACGAGTACGCGGCCTTGGTTCCTTCCGTGAAAAAGTGCGATTTCTGCACGGAGCGCTTCGCCAAGGGGGAGGCCAACGCCTGCGCCACCACCTGTCCGGTGGAGGCCACCGTGGCCGGCACCCGGGCCCAGCTGCTGGGGGAGGCCACCAAGCGCATTCGCCAAGAGCCCGACAAGTATGTGGGTCGAATCTTTGGAGAGACGGAGGTGGGCGGCACGTCCGTGTTCTTCCTTTCCAAGGAGCCCTTCGAGACCCTGGGATTCAAGCAGGGACTGGGAGCTCAGCCGCTTCCGGACCTCACCTGGAACCTTCTTGAGAAGATTCCCGCCGTGGTGTCCATTGGCGGCGCCACCCTTTTCTCCATCTGGTGGATCATCCGTCGCCGCCAGGATATCGCCGCGCTGGAAAAGGCCGGGGAGCTGCGCCATGACCCACACTGACCGGTTCCGGAAGATCTTCTGGCGAAGCCTCTTTGGAATACTCCTTCTGCTGGGGAGCTGGGTGATGGTGCTCCGGGTCACCCAGGGATTGGCGGGGGTGACCAACCTCTCGGATCGCTTTCCCTGGGGGCTCTGGATCGGCTTCGATGTCATGTGCGGGGTGGGGCTCGCCGCCGGTGGATTCGCCATCACCACGGCCGTCTATGTCTTCCAGGTGGAGCGCTGGCGGCCCGTGGTCCGTCCGGCCATCCTGACGGCCTTCCTGGGCTATGTGCTGGTGATCGTGGCCCTGCTTGCGGATCTCGGGCGGCCCTGGAACCTGTGGCGCCCCTTGGTTTTCTGGAATCCCCGCTCGGTCATGTTCGAGGTGGCCTGGTGCGTGACCCTGTACACCACCGTGCTCTTCCTGGAGTTCTCGGGCATGGTCTTCGAGCGCCTGAAGTGGGTCAAGGCTCTGTCGCTCCAGAAGTCCGTGACGGTGCCCCTGGTGATGCTGGGGGCCCTGCTCTCCACCCTGCACCAATCCTCCCTGGGCTCCCTCTACCTCATCGTACCGGGCAAGCTTCATCCCCTGTGGTACAGCTCCATGCTGCCCATCCTCTTCTGGATCTCCGCCATCATGGTGGGCCTGGCCATGGTCATCGTGGAATCGCACCTCTCCGCCCGGGTGTTCAAGCGGCATCTGGAGCTACCACTCCTGTCCGAGATTGGCCACTTCCTGGTGGGGGCCCTCCTGGTCTATGCCGTGGCCCGGATCTATGACCTGGGCCACCGCCATGTCCTGGGCCGCATCTTTGAGCCCACCTGGGAATCCTCCCTCTTCTTGCTCGAATTTGCAGGGGGCGTGCTTCTGCCCCTGGGGCTCCTGGCCCTGCGCAAAGTTCGCTTCAGCGGCACGGGCCTTTACGTGTCGGCCCTTCTTGTGGTGCTGGGCTTCATCACCAACCGGCTGAACGTGGCCATCACGGGTTTCGAAACGGCCCAGGGGGTGAAGTACCTTCCAGCCTGGAGCGAGATGGTGGTGACCTTCATGTTCGTCGCCATCGGTTTTGCGGCCTTCGGATTGGCGGTGCGCCACCTTGCGGTCTTCCCGCCGGAGCGCGATGCTGCCCAGGGAGGTGCGGCCTAAAGTGAAACTCCCAATCCGCAAGAAGTCCTTGATCCATCAGGCAACGG
>CAZPUI010000153.1:0-9930 GCA_964589695.1 uncultured Solibacteraceae bacterium
TGTCCAGGGGGATCTGGTCGAAGAGCACCTTCATGTCCAGGATGGAATCGATGGCGACCCCGGCTTTGCCCACATCCCCCACCACCCGCGGGTGGTCGGAGTCGTAGCCCCGGTGGGTGGCCAGGTCGAAGGCCACGCTGAGGCCCTTCTGGCCCGCCGCCAGGTTGCGCCGGTAGAAGGCGTTGGATTCGGCGGCGGTGGAGAAGCCCGCGTACTGACGCACCGTCCAGGGACGGATGACGTACATGGAGGCGTAGGGTCCCCGCAGGAAGGGGGGGATGCCCGCCAGGTAGCCCAGGTGCTCGGCACTGGCCAGGTCCGCCTCGGTGTAGAGGGGCTTCACGGGGATCAGCTCATTGGTGGTCCAGGTGAGGTTTCGGGTGTCACCCGCCTGGGCCTGCCAGCCCTCCAGGGAGCCCGTGGCCTGGGCGTCGAGGGCGACTTTGGTGAAATCCGGAATGCGGCTCATCAGAACACCTCCAGCGTGCGACCCAGGCTTGAAAGCACGGCATGGACATCGCTGCGCACATGGATGAAGTCGTCCACCCCGGCGGCCTTGAAGGCCTCGGCGTGGTCCTTCAGGAGCCCCGCCACCAGCACCTTGGGCGGGTTGGGCAGGGCCTTCAGGGCCTTGGCCAGTTCAGGCACCGCCTCGACATAGGTATCGTCCAGCCCCACGGCCACGACGATCCGCACACCGGCCTCGGCGGCGGCTGCGGCCGCCTCGGCGGGCGTGGCGAAGGAGGCCCCATCCAGCACCTCGAAGCCCCCCACCTGGAAGAAACCCCGGGTGAAGTCCAGGCGCGGCATGTAGGCCCCCACGGGCCCCAGGTTGGCCAGGAAAATGCGCCCATCCTTGCCCCCCTGGCGGGCCGTCAACACCGCCTTGCGGAGGATCTCGAACACCTCCGCCGCCCGGTGCCCCCGAAGGGCCTCCACCGAGGGCCCTCCGGGCCGACCCAAAGCCGCCACCAACTGTCCAAGGGAAGCCGAAGAAGCAGCTGCCACCAAGTCTTCGAATCCGCGGCCCGCCAGGGCCGCCCCCCCTTCAAAGGTTTTGGCGCGCAGCGCCAAAACCTTTGAACCGTCCACCTTCTTCACATCGGGAAGGCTCTCCCCCGCGTTCGCGTACTGATTGGTGCCCAGGATGAAATCCGTGCGCTGCACGATGGCCTTGCGGCGGGCGGCGGCGATATCGGCAATGCCCTTCTGGACAAAGCCTGTCTCCAGGGCCTTGGCCATGCCCCCCAGGCCCTCCACCTCCTGGAAGAGCTTCCAGGCGGCGGTGGCGAGCTCGTGGGTGAGGCGTTCGATGTACCAGCTGCCCCCGGCCAGGTCCACCACGTGGTCGAGCTTGGACTCCTCCCGGAGCATGAGCTGGGTGTTGCGGGCGATGCGGCGGCCCAGATCGCTGGGAAGGCCCAGGACCTCGTCGAAGGCGCCCACATGCAGGCTGTCGGCCCCGCCCACCACGGCGGAGAAGGCCTCGGTGGTGCCCCGGAGGAGGTTCACATGGGGATCGAACTGGGTCTTGTTGAAGCGGCCCGTGCGGGCGTGGAGGGCCATCTTGGCGCTGGCGTCACTGCCGCCACAGGCCTGAATGACCTGCGCCCACAACAGGCGGGCGGCGCGGAGCTTGGCGATCTCCATGAAGAACTGACTGCCCACGGTGAGCCGGAACTGGAAGCGAGGAGCCACCTGGTCGAGGTCCAGGCCCCGGGTCTCCATGGCCCGCAGGGCATCCACGGCGGTGGCCAGGGTGAAGGCCAGCTCCTGGACGGCGTTGGCGCCGGCCTCGTGGTAGGGGTGGCCACACACGGCCAAGGTGCGGGTCTTGGGCAGGTGCTGGAGGGCGTACCGGGTCAGTTCCGCCAGTTCGTCGTAGGCCTGGTCCAGGGGCATGGGCAGGGTGCCCTTGCCCGCCAGGGTGCCCAGGGGGTCGAAGCCCAGGCTCAGGGTGGCCTGCGTGAGGTCGGTCCCGGTGGCCTTCAGGTGGGCCACCACGAAGGCGGCGGTGGCCAGGGCGCTGCTGCCGCTGGTGAGGAAGAGGGGGGTCGAGGCGAGGTCCACGCCCTCCAGGGCCTGGGCCAGGTCGGCCAGGGAGCCGATGGAGGTGCCTCCGGCGCCCACCTGGGCCTCGGCGGCCTGGTGGGGATCAAGGCCCGCCTGGCTGGCGGTATCCAGCACCAGGTTCACCGCCGTCTGTCCCCGGTCGAGGTCATGGCGCAGCGCCTCATTGAACTCCGCGGCGGTGGGGTAGGGCAGCTCCTGGGCCACGAGCCAGCCTGCGAGGCGCTTGCCCAGCACCTCGGTGCCCCGCACGTAGGGGAAGGCACCGGGGACGCCACCCATGTGGGGCAGGTCCTTCACATCCTCGGGGGTGTAGATGGGTTGAAGGGTGATCCCCTCGTAGGTCGGGGAGAGCATCTTCTTGTCGTAGGGCGCACCCTTCAGGAGGCGGATAACCTCCTCGCGCCACTGCTCCAGCGAGGGAACGGGAAACTCTGCGAACAAGCGATCGGTGTCCACCGACTCCGCCCCGCAGGGTGCTGCTGCATCGGCCATGGCCTACCCCTTTTCGATTGGGTTAAGGAATGGAAGGTCCGCCTTCCAAAGCCACCCAGTATAACCCTCAAGTTGCCTCTTGTCCGCCTCTGAGGCCGCATGGAGCTTGTCGCTCTGTCAACCTTGTTCAAAATTCGCTGCGCGAATTTTGAAGTGGGGAGGGGCTAACTACTACTCCCGCCAGCGTTTCGGCTTGGAGCGAGCACGATCCTCTCCCCCGCTGGGGCGCGCAGCGCCCCAGCCCAATTCCAAAATCCGCGCAGCGGATTTTGGAGAATAATTGGGGCATGGCCCCTGACGTACGACGCCCCATCGATCGCTTCCTGCTGTTCTTTGCCCTGATGCTGATCTCGGTGGGCACGGTCTGGGTCTATTCGGCCTCGGCCTTCAAGAGCAGTGGGGTGTCCACCACCTTTCTGGTCAAGCAGCTCATTGGTGTGGTCATCGGGATCACCGTCATGCTGGTGCTCAGCCAGTCCAACATCCTGGCGCTGCGGGAGAACCCCAAGGCCCTGGTGGTGGTCTACGGGCTGACGGTGGTGCTCCTGGCCTCCACCTTCTTCTTCCCAGCGGTCAACAAGGCCCACCGCTGGATCCGCTACGGGGGGTTCCAGTTCCAGCCCTCGGAGATGTTCAAGCCTCTGGCCGTCCTCATCGTGGCCTGGTGGATGGTGCACCACGCCAAGGAGTGGGGCAACCGCCAGGACAGTCTTCCCAAGCTCTTCACCCTGGCGGGCATCCTGCTCCTGCCCCTGGGCCTCATCCTCAAGGAGCCCGACTTCGGGACCACCTTCCTCGTCATCTTCGTGGCCATGCTCCTGGTGTGGCTGGGGGGAGCCCCGAAGTGGATCTTCGCCGTGGCCATCCCGGCCCTCGTCGGCGTGGGCGCAGCCTTCGTGATGATGGCCCCCTACCGACGCGACCGCGTGATGAGCTTCCTCAATCCCGATGCGGATCCCCTGGGCAAGGGGCTCCAGGGGATCCAGAGCCTCATTGCCGTGGGCAATGGGGGTGTCCTGGGGGTTGGACTCGGGGGTTCCATGCAGAAGCTCAACTACCTGCCCGAGGCCCACACGGACTTCATTTATGCCGTCATTGCCGAGGAGGCAGGGCTGGTGGGTACCTCCGTGGTGCTCGCGCTGTTCTCGGGCATCCTCTGGCGGGGGTTCAGGATCGCCAAGCGGGTGCGGGATCCCTTCCTCCGCCTCTGTGCCACGGGCTTCACCCTCCTGCTGGTGGTCCAGGCCTTCATGAACATGAGCGTGGTGCTGAGCCTGGCCCCCAACAAGGGCATCCCTCTCCCCTTCATCAGCTACGGCCCCTCCAGCCTCATGATGGGGCTCGCCACCCTGGGGCTGCTCTTGGCCGTGAGCAAGCAAGTCCCTGAACGTTGATCCATAGGAGCTGGATGTGAAACATGTGGTCGTGGCGGGTGGAACGGGGCTTGTGGGGCAGGAAGTGATCCGACTGCTTCACGAGCGGAGGGATGTGGCCTTCACAGGGCTGGTGCGCAAGGAGGGCCGGCTGGCGGGGCTGTCGGACCGGGTGAAGGAGGTGCGCTTCGATTTCGATGACCCTGCTTCCTATGCCCGCTTGGGGACGGAAATCCCCTGCGATGTCCTGATCTGCACCCTGGGCACGACGATCAAGGCTGCGGGATCCAAGGAGGCCTTCCGCACCGTCGATCGGGACTACCCCATGGCCCTGATGTGCCGCCTCGTGGAGCTGGATCCGAAGCCCGTGTTTGGGGTGGTGTCCTCCGTGGGGGCGGGTCAGCCCAGGGGCTTCTACCTCCAGACCAAGGCGGAGATGGAGAAGGCCCTCTTCGAGAGCGGGCTTCCCTACGTGATCCTGAGGCCCGGTCTGCTCCTGGGGGAGCGCGAGGAATTCCGGCTCGGGGAGCGCCTGGCCTCGACGCTGCTGGCCCGCCCGTACCTGGCCTTGGCCAGCATCTTCGCCCCTCAGTCCAAACTGGTATGGAAGTACGCCCCCATCGAGGCGGTGGAGGTGGCCAAAGCCATGGTGCGCACCTGCGTGGACGATCCGCCTTCCCTGGCGAACCGGGTACTCACGGGCCTGGCCCTTCATCACCCCATTCTTGGGCTCCAGTGAAGCCCCAGGTCTCCAGGGCTCGGCCGAGGCGGGCGAGCTGCATAGGGTCGGTGGTCCGAAAGCGGCTGACCAGTTTCCAGCCTTCCCGCACCCGCTGGTAGCGGTGCAGCCACAGGAAGGGGCCTTCCCAGGGCAGGTCATCCTCCCGACGGGTGCGCACCAGATAGGCCACGGTGGCCCAGGGCCCCTCGGAGAGGGTGACCCTCCCCAGTTCCTCCAGGGCATCGGATTCGGCTTCCAGGACGAGGTCGTTCAGATCGGCAATGAACATGGCAGTTGGTGGCCGCTCAGGGCTCGCTCAACACGCGATGGATGAGGGCCTCGAGGTCCTTGAGGTAGTAGGGTTTGTGCAGGAAGGCGGCGAGCTTGGCCCCCTGGAAGGGGCGGGTGGCATCCTGCTCGGTGTAGCCGCTCGAGAGAATCACCTTGAGGCTTGGGTCCAGGGCCCGAAGGGCGAGGAAGGCCTCGTGACCGTCCATGCGGGGCATGGTGAGGTCCATGATCACCAAGGAAATGTGGCCAAGCATGGCCTGGAAACGCTCCACGGCATCCTGACCATCCACGGCTTGGATGACCTCGAAGCCCAGGATCTCCAGGAATTCCGCCACGGACTCCCGGAGCACCGTTTCGTCATCCACGAGAAGGATGCGGGTGGAGGACGAGGCCTGGACCGGCTGCTGGGCCTTGCGAAGGGGAGCAGGTTCGGGAAGGTCCAGATCCTCCTGGAGCACGGGGAAGTAGATGGTGAAGGTGGAACCCTTGTCGACCTCGCTCTCCACCTTGAGGATGGCCCGGTGGGTGCGCAGGATGCCTTGGGTGGCAGGCAGTCCAAGGCCCCGCCCCATGAATTTGGTGGAGAAGAAGGGATCAAAGATGCGCCCAAGGGTGGCCGCGTCCATGCCACCGCCCGTATCCTGGACGGAAAGGGCCAGGTAGGGACCCGGACGGGCGTTCTCCAGGGTGGAGATGCGGGCAAGGGCTGGGGCATCCAGCATGGCCAGCCGCGTGGAGACGGTGACGTGACCACCCTCGGGGGGCAATGCCTCCGTGGCATTCATCACCAGGCAGTGGACCACCTGCTGGAGCTGCATGGGATCCGCGGAGATGCGAGGCAGATCCGGGTCCAACTGATAGTGAAGCCTGGCGTCCTTGGGCAGGACGTTGAGCAGGGTGGGCTTGAGGGCCTCCAGGAGGTGGTTGAGCACCAGGGGTTCGGCGGAGAGGGTTTGCTGCCCTGCGAAGGCCAGCATCTGGCTTACCAGGTTGCCGGCACGGTCCACGGCCTCCTGGATGCCTTGGAGGTACCGTGGCAGCGGTCCCTGCTCCGGGGCCTGGATGATGGCCAGTTCCAGGTAACCCTGCACAGCGGAAAGCAGGTTGTTGAAATCGTGGGCGATGCCCCCGGTGAGCACGGCGAGGCTTTCGCGCTTCTGGGCCTGTTCCCGGAGTTCCCGGGCCTGTCGCCGATCCGTGATGTCATCCGCCACGGCCATGAACCCCTCCCATCCGCCGGAGGCCCCCATCAGTGGCGCGGCATGGAGGCGCAGCCAGCGCGCAACTCCCCCTGGGCGCTGGAAACGGAAGGTGTTGGTCCAGGAACGGCCCTGGGTCAGGGTTTTCTGCAGATCCTCGGCGAAGCGAGTCCGATCTTCGGCCACCATCAGGGTCACCAGGCCCTGGCCCAGCAGGTCCTCGGGGCGGAGGCCCAGGATGCGGGCCCAGAAGGGGCTCAGGTAGGTGATGCGTCCCCGGGAATCGCCTTTGAGGATTCCCATGGGGGCCGCATCCGCCAGGGTGCGGAAAAGGCCCTCGCTCCGCCGCAGGTCCTCATTGCGCTCCTTGAGTTCCTGGTTGGCCTTGGCCAGCTGGAGCACATCGGAGAAGCGAGCCCTTGCCATGTGAACGGTGCGATCCAGATCCCCGTCCTTCACGGGCTTCAACAGGTAGGCCATGATTCCGGCCTCGCTGGCCTGACGAATGAGCTCCGGGGATTCGTAGGCGGTGAGCAGGACCACGGGGGTGGGGCACGTGTCCCGAATCAGGCGTGTGGCCGAGAGGCCAGCGGTGGGATCCTCCATGCCCGTTTCGGGGTCAGGCATGCGCATATCCATGAGGACCACGTCAGGGTGCAGCAGGCGGGTGAGGGCCAGCGCTTCTCCAGCATCGTAGGCCGCCCCCGCCACCTCGAGTCCCAGCCGCTCCAGTTGATTCTGGATGGATTGGTTCACCATGGCGTCGTCGTCCACCACCAGGATTCGGATTCGGGGGGGCATGCTCATGGTAGGGGGTCTCGGCGGGGCAGGGGCATGGGCTGGAAGGTCAGGGTCACCTTGGCTCCCCTCTGATTATCCAGTTCCACCTCGCCCCGCAGCAGGTTTTTCACGTTGAGACGGATGAGCCTGAGACCCACGTTGGACTCGGTTCCATTCAGGACCTCTGGCGGGAAACCCGGTCCATCGTCCTGGAAGGTCATGCAGACACGGTTCCACGCATCGCCGGTGGGGCGGATCCGCAGGGTGAGGTGGCCCTGCCCGTGCTTTCGGAAGGCGTATTTGAGGCTGTTGGTGGTGAGTTCGGCAAGGATCACCGCAAGGGCCGTGGCGACGGTGGGAACCACCATGATGCGTTCACGCCCCACCACCGAAAGGCGCACATGCCGCCCCGTCACGGAACCCGCCAGGGTGTTTCGAATGAGCTCCGAGGCCAGGTTGTCCAACCGAAGGGGAGCCCACTCCGAGGCAGACAACAGTTCGTGGACGGTGGCCAGGCTGTAGATGCGGTTCTTCAGGTCCTCGAAGGAGGAGCACAGTGGACTCCCGGACTTGAGGGAGGCTTGCAACTCCATGTCCACCATGCCCAGGATGCCGGTGAGGTTGTTCTTCACCCGGTGGTTCACCTCCTGGAGGAGGATGGATTTCGTTTCCGCCTCCTGGCGGGTGCGCTCCAGCAGCGCCGCGTGGGCTTCCGGTTGCGAAGGTTCCACGGGTCGCACCAGGACGAGGGTTCGGGAATCCTCGGTCAGGGGGCGAACCTTGAGTACCACCGGAAAGGACCGACCATCGCGATGTCGGTGGAGGAGGTTGGGGCCTGGGTCTTGCACCTGCAGATCCTGGAAACGGAGGTGGCTTCGGTCGAGGGCATCCAGCCCGTAGAGCGAGCAGGCCGCTCCGTTGGCCTCCAGGAGCACACCCTGCTCATCCAGGATCAGCGCGGCATCGTCGAGGGCTTCAAACAGGATGTGGAAGGCCTCCCAGCCAGTCCCTGAGGTGGGAGGGATGCGTAGAGTGTCGAGGTCCGAGCGCATGTCTGGAGCATCGGAAGGATCAGGCGGGGAGCCTAGGAGCCGCCCAGGCGCGAGCCCGGAATCCGGCCGTCCTCATCCTGGTCCTGCTCAACGGCGTGGGGTTGGACAGGATCTGTCTCCTTGGTGGCAGCGCGATGACAAAGGGGTGACACTCGAATGCCCAAGACCTCCGAAAGGAGCGTCCTGCTGCTTTTTCGCCCTTCCGGCCCTTTTGTGTTGTCAATGCGAAACAAAGGCGAAGGTGTGGAAAACATTCAGAGGTGTTCGGGTGGGTGACGACTTGTCCTTGAATCTGTAAGTGCAATCTAATATTCAGTTGCGACACTGCTGAAGGTCGAGTGCAGATCGACGAAATGGAAGAAGACAGCGGGTTTAGGTGGTCCAGGAGAGGGAATTCCACAGGGTTTTCCGCAGAAACCATGAATACCCGCCTTGACATGCCTAAATACCAGGAAAAAGGAATCTTAGGGTGCGTGTTATAAATTTGGTAATTTCCGATATAAATGGGGTGGTTTCGGCCCTTTTCTGTCTTGACTTGTCAGGGCAGCTCCAGCCAACCCCATTGGCGTCCTTCCAGGTCGCCTCCTCGGAAGCTGAAGAAGACCTCAGGCTCGCACCGTGTGCAGCGTTTCAAGGAGCCATCCTTTCGGGGATCCAGGCCCAGTTTCAGCGCCTGGGCCTGGAGCAGCGCGTGGAGATCAAGGTGGCTGCGATCCCCGGCCCCCGGTCGCCGAAAGGTCTCGGACCAGGCTGCATCTTGTTGTGCGGCAATAACTACCTCGGGACCCACCTCGAAGTGACAGCACTGGATGCAAGGGCCGAAGGCATAGTGAAGATCCTCAGGGCGGCCGCCGCGGGCCTGGTAAATAGACACGCCGTGTCCAAGGATGCCGCGCAACACACCACGCCATCCCGCGTGGAGGGCTGCAATCCAAGGGCGATCTCCTGCCAGTCCAGCCAGGAGGATGGGGACGCAGTCCGCGGTACGGACCCCGATGGGGAGACCAGCCTGGTGGGTCCAGAGTCCATCCCCCTCGATTCGTGCGTAGGGTCCTGGAAGGGCCTCGTGGATCACGGTTCCGTGCACCTGACGCAACCGGATGGGGTGAAGCCGACCCATGTCGTCATTGCGTGTCGAAAACCCCCACAGGAGTGGGAAGGGAGGCTGGATCGCGGGAAGAAGCACGGGCGCCTCAGCGTGGCCAGAGGGCCCAGAGCACTGCGCCGTCCGTCAGTCCCCAGATGGCCAGGGCGAGGTACATTCCGCGCTCGTGCTGGGCCATGGTCATGCGCTTCCACCGAAGCATCCAGGGCACCAGCAACACGTACCACAGGGCCAGGGAGAGGGGCAAGCCCCACCAGGCGAGGCTGAGGGCCAGCGGCCAGGCTGCCCAGGCGAAGCATGCGTGGGCCAAGGCTGCCAGCACCAGGGCCAGGCCCAGGCTCGCGCCCTCACCCAGGCGAATGACCAGGGTGCGGTCGCCCCGGGCCCTGTCCTCCTCGATTTGGTAGATCTGCGTCAGGGGATACAGGGTACCGAAGAGCAGGGCGAACCCAATGACGGTCAGCATGAGCTCCAGGGTGGGCGGACGCCCTGTGAGCCCCCATCCGGCCAGGGGGGTCAGGGCACCGAAGCCGATGCAATTGATCACCAGGTCCCAGCCCGCCCGGGCCTTCAGGCGCACGGGCGGGACCGAGTAGAGCACGCTCATCACCACGCAGGCCAGGTTCGACCAGGTGAAGGTGGGGGGCAGGAGAAAGCCCAGCCCGGCTGAAAGGGCCAGCATGAGGGCTGACACGTGAAAGAGATACTTGGGGGGCTTGGGGGGCTGCCGCAGGTAGCCGATGTCCCCCTCGTCCTGGTCGAAGGCGCTGTTGATGGCCAAGGTGCCTCCGTTGAGGAGGAACACGAACACGAACCACCCGAACATCGTGGCGCTGCCCTGGGC
>CAZPUI010000154.1:0-9870 GCA_964589695.1 uncultured Solibacteraceae bacterium
CAGGGTCTTCACGCGGCCATCGAAGCATTCGGGGGCACCGGTGTATTCGGCCACTTCCTGGACATCAAGACCCGCCGATTGGAGGGTCTTCAAGGTGCCCCCCGTGGCCAGCAGGGACCAGCCCAGCGTCCGCAGTCCCATGGCCAGGGGCAGGAGCCCCGTCTTGTCGTAGACCGATAACAGCGCGCGCGGCATGCATCCCCCGAAGAGGGGCATTTTCCCATGGGATGAACGGTCCGGGAAGCACGAGGAACGAATAGGGGCCCTGCGGCACAAGGGGTGGTCAACGAGGTCCGCTTCCGAGATCATGCAAAGGTGAGGTGCGTTCCATGAAGAAGTTCGGGTTGGGTGCGTTGTCGGTGGTTCTTGCCTGTGCTTCACTGCGGGCCCAGGAACCTTGGGACCCCTCCTTCAATCTGCTCTTCGGTTCCGTCCGCGGGGCCGAAGAGGGCCTGATGGGCCAGGACAAAGTGCTGGGGCTCTCCACCCAGGGGGTCTACCCCATTACCCTCAAGGGGGGGCTTGGCCTGGATTTCGGGTACCGGTATCTGCCCACCATGACCCGCACCACCGGTGCCTGGGTCCTGGACGACAAGACGGATGGTTTCTTTGCCAGTGCCTGGTACCGGCACGAGCTCTTCTTCGAAGGGTTCTATCTCCAGGCGGGTGTCCGGGCCAGCCAGATGAAGTCGGCCCGCCGGGAGATCCAGGGCACCTTGGGGCAGGACCACATCAAGGCCCCTTCCACCCGGCGCATCTCTCCCGTGGTGGGTCTAGGGTACCGGTTCACGGACAAGCTCAGCCTGGACCTGCAGGTGAGCCAAGCCAACCTCCGAAGCGTCACGGACCTGAAGAAGACCACCACCCTGGTGGAACTGGCCGTGGGCATTCACCTCGGGAAGTGAACTCCCCCCGCTCGGCCGCCGATAGGTAACGCGGAGGTCGCCATGAACGTCCAGGTCGAGGTCCATTTCACGATTCAGCATGGCATCGAGGAATTGCGGGATGAGTTCGTCCTGCGGGGCCATGTCCCCGATTGGAAGGTGGTCGAGGGTGTTGAAGGACGCCCCTCGGGCTTCATCGAAACACGGGTGGTCTCGGTGAATCTGGCCACCCAGGAAGATCGCCAGGCCTGGTTCGTGTTCTCCCTGGAGGCCTGTGGGGAACTGAGGCGATCCATCACCATCCCCCATGTGGTGCCTTCCCATGTTTCCGTGCACATCGCGGACCTGAGTGAATTCTTGGCCTTCTGCCGCACCTGCCTGGTCTCCTGTCCGGGGAGTGCATGAAGCCCAAGGTGGGGCCTCCGACCGGGGCACCATGAGACTCCCGGGGCCCGCGCGCTCCCCCCCGAGGGTTCCCCTGTCTATTCCCATTGGATGGCGAAGGGCTTTGGCGCATCCTAGCAGGGCAGCCATGGGGCGCTTCCAGAGGCGAATGCATCATGCCAACGCTGAATATTGAGTGTCACGAGGTCACGTGTCCTGCTGGAACCCGTGTCATTGCAGCCGGGCGCCAGGCGGGGATCGATAGCCCCCATTACTGTTCCCACCCGAGCCTCACCCCCGTGGCCACCTGCCGCATGTGCGTGGTGGATGTTAAGGGTCAGCCCAAGCTGGTCACCAGCTGCTCCACCCCTGTGTCCGAGGGCATGGAGGTGAGCACCCACTCCGAGGCTGTGAAGGATGCTCGGGCGGGGGTGATGGAGTTCCTCCTCATCAACCATCCCCTCGATTGTCCAATCTGCGACCAGGCGGGGGAGTGCAAGCTCCAGGACTACAGTTACCGCTATGGGAGTGGCGACAGCCGCATGGTGGAGCCCAAGCGCCGCTATCGCTACGAAGACCTTGGGGCCAAGATCGTCATCGACAAGAACCGGTGCATCCACTGCACGCGGTGTGTGCGCTTCACCCAGGAGATCAGTGGAACTTCGGAACTCACCACGGCCCAGCGGGGAGCCCACCTCGAGATCACCACCTTTGCGGGACTCACCATGGATGGCAATCCCTTGGCCGGGAATGTCGTCGACCTGTGCCCCGTGGGTGCGTTGACGAGTCGGGATTTCCGCTTCAACAAGCGGGTTTGGTATTTGAAGCCCATTCCCACCCTGAGCCGGGAATCCGCCATGGCCTCCCCGCTCTGGGCGGATGTGGACGAGAATCGGGTCTGGCGTTTGAGGCCCCGTCCCCTGGAAGGACAGCCCTCCACCCACTTCATTTTCGATGAAGAGCGCTATGCCTACAGGCGCTATGACCTTGACCCCACCACCCGCCTGCGGGAACCCAGGCTGAAGGGCCAGCCTGCGGAGGCACATGCGGTGGTGGAGGCCTTGAAGGCCGCGGGTACCGTGGCCGTGGTGGGACAGGGCACCTTTGGGTGCGACACCGCCCAGCGCCTGGGGGAGGTTGCCTCGACACCGGAGTTGCGTTTCGGGAGTGGCGATCGTCTCTTCCCCATGCCCTTCCCCAAGCTCCAGACCAGCTCCGATGGGGTCTTCAACCGCAAGGGATTCAGCGAACGGGGCTACCGTTTCCACCGTCTGGACACCCTTCTCGAGAGGGTGAAGGAAGGTGCGGTGCACGCGGTGGTCCTGCTCCATGACGCCGCCTTTTCCAGTGCCAAGGAAAATGATCTACTCCTTGCCTTGGTGGAGAAGGCTCCCTTCAGCCTGGTCCTGGAGCCCATTCCTTCGCGGTTGAGCGAGCGGGCCACGGCCCTGCTTCCCACGGCCACCTATCTCGAAGAACGGGATTTCGTCATCACCCACGACGGGAAGGTTCGGAAATACGCCCAGGCGGTGCTTCCCCCCCGGGGCGTCAAGTCGGCTGCGGCCTGGGGGCGGGAGCTGGCGGAGGTTCTGGCGTCCCCATCGGTATGATATGGGTCCCCTGATTCTGGCCTACGACGCGGAGTGTCCCTTCTGTCGCGACCTGCTGCGCTGGGCGCAGGCGAGGGATGACCGTGGATCCCTGGCTCCCTTTCCGCTCCAAAACCCGGACTTGGTGAGGATTGCGCCCGAACTCGCGGGACGCGATTTGCGGGAGGCCCTCCACGTGGTGGATGGCGCGACCCGCGAGGTCTGGGTGGGGGGCGATGCCTGGATCGCCCTCCTGGGGCGACTGAGGGGGTGGCGCTGGGTGGCCCCGATCCTGGGTCTTCCTGGAATCAGGGGGATCGTGGCCCGGGCCTACCGAGCCGTGGCACGGCGCCGGTACTGCCGCGCACGCGTGCGTTGAGACCCCATGATCCTGCACGATACGACGTCCCGATGGCTCCTCAGCTACCTCACCGGTAGGGTACAGAACTACCAACGGCGCGTCATGAACGACATTGGTCGCCTGCGGGAGGACCTGGTGCCGGGGGACGTGGGGCTGGTGGAGGGCCACACCCGCATCAGCCAGATCATCATGTACCTTACCCAAAGCAGCTGGAGTCACGCATCCCTGTACGTGGGGGATGCCCTCCTGAGGTGGGGTGGTCCCGTATCGGACAGGGCCCTGGATGAATTTGGGGATGATGCCCTGAACCTGCTCATCGAAAGCGACCTCAAGCGCGGGGTGGTGGCCGTGCCCCTGAGCCGGTACCGGGACCAGAACATCCGGGTGTGCCGACCCATGGGCCTGACCCAGGGACAGATCGATCAGGTGATGACCGAAGTGATCAAGCACCTCGGGGTTCGCTACGACCGGCAGAACATCTTCGATTTGGCCCGCTACCTGCTGCCCTTCCACCTGCTGCCCCGGGGACTGCGACGGAGGCCCCTCTACCTGGGGGCCTCCACCAGCCGGGAGGTCATCTGCTCCGACCTCATCGCCCGAGCCTTCTACCGCGTCGGTCTCTCCATCCAGCCACCCTTGGCCCCCGCGAGCGAAGGGGGCAGGGACCATCCATGGGTGATGCGCCACCCCAGCTACATCATGCCCCGGGACTTCGACCTCTCCGAGGCCTTCGAAGTGGTGAAGGTGCGGGCCTTTCAACCCCTGTAGATGTTCTGGTTGGGGTTCCGCTCCTCCATTTCGGCCCAGAGTCGCTGGAGGCTCAGGAGGCGTTCCGGGTAGTCGAGGCCAAGATCCTCGTTCTCCGGGTCCAGGGCCATGGGATCCTCGACCCAGCCCTGGGGGAATTCGGGAAAGACCTGGAAGAGCAGGCTGCGGTCGAAACCCCGCACGCTCAAGGTCCGAATGCCCGGGGTGTCGATGAGGGTGCCACCGAAGGGGGTGGGGAGCCAGCGGGCAGAGGTGGTGGTCTGGCGTCCCGTTCCATAGCGGCTGATGTCCCCGGTGCGCATGGCGGCTCCCGGCATGAGGGCATTGATCAGCGTGCTTTTGCCCACGCCGCTGTGGCCCACGAGTACGGCCGTCCGGTCCCGGAGCAGATGGCGCAGGTCCTCCAGACCCGTGCCCCGGGCGCTGCTCGTTTCCAGGATGGGCAGGCCCAATTCCCGAAGGGGATCCAGTTCCGGGAGCGTGTCCTTGGGGCTGGCCTTGTCCCGCTTGGTGACCAGGATACGGAAGGTGAGGCCTGCCGCCAGCGCCAGGGTGTAGGCACGCTCCAGGAGTCCCGGACGGAGTGGGGGGTCCACCACCGCGGCACAGGCCCACAGCTCATCGGCATTGGCACACATGAGCTGCCAGGGTTCACGGTCGTCAATGCCGCCCCGTTTGAGCAGGGTCTTGCGAGGTGCCACGGCCACCACCTGTGCCTCCGGCATGGCACCTTCGCCCAGGGTTGTTCTGGGAGCGCCTTCCTGGGACTCCTGGCCTTCGAAGGCATAGTGGACGCGGTCGCCCACCACCAGCTTGACCCCTTTCAACTTGCCGCTTAGGGTGGCGCGCAGTTCTCACCGGTTGTCGAGTTCCAGGTCCACCCACTGGCTGTGCCGCTGGATGAGGGTCGCCGTGGGGAGATGGGCCCAGGGTTCCGCATTGGGCAGCAGGAGCATGGTGTCTGGATTGTGTACCTCGTTGTCCGTGGTGAGGCGCTCCGCCGACTGCTGCCGCCGCTTGCTCTGGGCTCGCCCTTCCCGGGCATAGGCTTCCGGGGTGTCCAGCCCCTGCGCGGTCCGGCTCTGTCCCAGGCGGTAGTTCTGGCGCATGGGGCGCCCCTCAGGCCCGGCCCGCGAATTCCCGTGTTTCGCTGTGGACCTTCACCCGCTCCCCTTCCTTGATGAAGAGAGGGACGCGCACCTCCAGACCCGTCTCCAGGGTGGCGGGCTTGGTCACGTTGCCGCTGGCAGTATCCCCCCGGGTGCCGGGCTCGGTGTAGGTCACCGTGAGCTCGATGTGGGGCGGAAGCTGAAGGCCAATGGGATTTCCGTTGTACTTCTGGATCTGCACCATGGCATTTTCCACCAGGAGGTATTTGTCCTCTCCCACCAGGTCAAGGCTGAGGGTGAGGGTTTCGTACGATTCCTGGTCCATGAAGTTGAATCCGTCCCCATCCACGTAAAGGAAGCTTGCGGGCACCATGACAAGATCGGGTTCCTTGAATTTTTCACCGGCCTTGAAGGTCTTGTCGAAGACTGCGCGGGTGAGCAGGTTTCGCATCTTCAAGCGCACCAGGGTCTGACCGCCCCTCGCCGTGGGGGTGGAGATATCTACGTCCAGGCAGTGGTAGGGCGCATCTTCGTATTCGAAGTAGGTTTTGCGTTTGATATCGATGGCTTCAATCAGGCTGGGCATGGATCCCTCGGGATGGAATGAAAGAATCTTGGAGTGAATTCCGGTTCCGGAAGATCATTATTCTACCGGACTCCGGGATGGAGGTTCTGACACACACGACACCTGCTCCTGGATTAGACTTGAGGACTCACGAACTCGATATGGCAGAACTCCCCCCCAACATTGGACGGTTTCAGGTCCTTAAGGCCCTTGGCGCCGGGGCCATGGGATGTGTCTACCTGGCGGAAGATCCCCTGCTGAAGCGGCGTGTGGCCATCAAGGTGGTGAAAGCCCAGGGGGATGCGAGGGATGTGGCGCTGGAACGCTTCAAGCGCGAGGCCGAGATTTCGGCCCAGTTGAACCACCCCAATGTGGTGACCGTCTACGATGTGGGAGAAGAACCCTCCATGGGCCCCTTTATCGCCATGGAATACGTGGAAGGGTTCAGCCTGGGAAAACTGATCAGGGATGGCGGGGTGGAACCCGAGACCGCCCTTGGTCTCCTCATCCAGGCCATGCGGGCCCTGCGGGCGGCCCACCGCCATGCCATCGTCCACCGGGATGTCAAGCCGGACAACATTCTGGTGAGCGAGGATGGACGCGTCAAACTCATGGATTTCGGCATCGCCCGGACCATGGCACCCCGGATGACCCAGGCCGGGGAGTTCCTGGGCAGTCCCGCCTACAGCGCGCCCGAGCTGCTTCGGGGGGAGGAGCCCACCCCCAATTCGGACCGTTATGCCTTCTATGTCACGGCCTTCGAACTCCTCACCACCCAGCTGCCACACCCTGGCAGCAATGTGGCCGCCGTGATCACCCACATCCTTCACGAGCCTCCCACCATCCCCATGAGCATGCCTCCCAGGGTGGGATACGTCTTCCGCAAAGCCCTCGCCACCGATCCGGATGAGCGCTACGACAGCCTTCCGGATTTCCTCATGGACCTGGTGGATGCCTATCCCCTGGATGCGCTAACCCGGGCACGGGTCCAGGACCTGTTCCGCCACGACGACCACGCGGGCGACATTGTGCCCGTGCGCAGGCTGAAGGCCAAGGTATTGCCACCGGAAGGCCTCCTGGGCTCCCAGACCCTGCCGGGGATTTCCGTCAACCCCAGAAGTACCCCCCTGCGGGCGGCTCCGACCTTCACCCAGCCTCCCGCCATGAAGATCGAGCTGGAGGATCCCGGAGCCGGGCGCGATATTCGGGCCTCCTCCCAGCCCTCCCGGCCCCAGGACTCGCCCCGGAAGTACCCCGAGCCACTGACTATCGTGAAATGGATTGTCATCATCCTGGCTTCGGGTCAGGCCTACTGGTGGATCCAGAGCTACCTCCGGTCGAACCAATAGGTGCTAGAGGGCCCGCACGAGAAGGAAGGTGGCCCCATTCCAGAGGCTGTGAAGGACCACGGCCGTCCACAGGTTATGGGTGCGCAGCATGGCGAAGCCCAGGACGATGCCCAGGGTGGCCAGGGTGGGCATGCCCAGGGGCTGAAGGTGGATGGCACCGAAGAGCAGCCCACTGACCAGCACGGCTGCGAGTGCCCGCAGATGGGTGGGTTTGGCCCGGGTGAAGCGCTGGTGCAGCCAGGGTAGGAGCGCTCCCCGGAAGAGGACCTCTTCGAAGAAGGGCGCCAGTCCTGCGACGGTCAGAAAGAGCAGACCGACCAGGAGGGGACCCCGGGTGGAGCCCAGGAACTCCATCAGCTCCCGCTGGGGGGCAGCATCCTTGGGCAGGAAGGGGCTGATGGCAGCGCCCACCAGGAGAACGCTGGTCACGGCTACGGCGTAGTACAGCAGGCCCCAAACCAGGGCGGGCACCAGGGGACCCGGGGACAAGCGACGGAGAAAGTCGCGCAGGGTGAGGCCTTCGGCCCAGGCCAGCATCCCCAGCCCCGCCGAAGCGTGGAGGACATACTGGATGGGCAGGGCCAGCGCCCTCAGGCTTGGGAAGGTCGCGGCCAGGCCTCCCGCCAGGACTCCCGAGAGCATGGAGGCCAGGAACCAGGCCTCGAGCACGAGGATGAGGGCCCGCCCGGACATGCCCACCACTGGCAGGGGATGGGCAGGCCTGCGGTCCAGGGTGGCGACCTGGTAGATGATGACCGCCAGCCCAAGGCCGACAAGCCCCAGGACACCCAGGCCCAGGACCACGGCCTTGATCAGCCATCGGCCCTCCAGGGCCTGGGCTTGGGTCACCAGGGAGGTCCCGTCCCGTCCCTCCCGGGTTTCCAGTCGGGCCTCCAAACGCAAGGCCGCGGGTCCATCCCCGAGGGCTTGCCGCACGGCGAGCCTCTCAGGGGTGCTCGGAGCCGTCCCCTCCTGAAGGTAGGCCCAGCGCCACAGGGGTCGAAAGGTACTGCCCGCCTTCCCGCTGGGTTCTGGGCCCTCCAGGGCCAGGGCCTTGGCCTCGGGGAGCCGACCGGCCTCGGCGAGCAGGACGGCCGCCAGGGCCCGGTCCCAGGCCCCCTTGGGGGTGGCCTGGGTTCGAGGAACGGGGGTGGTGACGCCCAGCCGCTGCTGGAAGGCCGCCAGAACCTCCTGAGCGCGTCCCTCCAGGCTCACCCGGGTCTGGCGTGCAGGCCCTTGGCGCGCGCCCCCCATTACACTGAGTCCCACGAGCAAGGCAATGAGCAGGGCGAGGGTGGCGATCAGGGGATCGGCCCAGGAACGGTCGGGCTTCCAGGGGTTGCGGAGTGCGGTGGCCATGCCTCAGAATGGGGAACCCGTGGAGGCCGTTTCAATGGCTTTCTCGTCCGCGGGGGGCGCGGGTCAGACCCAGGTGTCCCAGGGAGTCCTGCATGATCATCGGAACCGCGGCGTGGAGCGAAGGTGGGATCGAGCGGCGGGCCCTGGTGGCGCCGCTTCCCGGGGACCCCGAGCGCTGGGTGGACCTCAACCGCGTGGAGCGCGTGCGTCTGGCCAAGCAGGGGGAGGGACGTTCGGAGGTTCTTGCGGAGGCCCTCCTGCCCCCAAGCCTGCGGCAGGTCTTGGAGGGCGGGGTGCGGACCCTGCAGCGGATCCGCCAGACCTTGGCCTATGCCGAAAAATGGCATGCCCGACATCCCCTGCCCGATTCCCTGGCGCCCCACCGCAGTCAGACCAAGGCCCTCCCCTGCCTGCCCCGGCCGGCGGCCCTGGTGCGGGCGGACGGGAGCCACCTGGACCGCTTGAGGGTGCGCGGCCCCGGTGCCACCTTGCAGGCCGAACCACGGCCCACCATGGCCCTGGTGGGCGCCTACCCGGGCAAGGTGGCGGGGGTCTGCCTGGCCCTGGAGGATGGCCCCGGGGCCGTGCTCGGGCAGTGGCTCCTGCTGGACACCCGCCTGGAGGGTGTGCTGCACCTGAGTCTTGGGGATGCTTTCCGGGAGGTGGATCTGGCCGTATGGCATGGACTGGGGGTGCGTTCCCTCAGGCCCGGAGAAGTGCTGCTCCTCCCTCCCCCTGAGTGGCAACCCTTGCCCCCGGCCCGCGCCGGCGCCCACCTCACCGTGAGGGTGGATTTCGAGGCCATGCCCCTGCGGCTCTGGCCCGAAGGCGTGCACCCCACTGTGCAGTAGTTCTGTGATGGCGGGGGCCTACCACTTCACCCGCACGCGGTAGCTGAGGGTCGCCCTGCCTTCCGGGGGGACGGGGACCTTGAAGCGCGCGGTGCCCGAGGTCTCTTTCACGCCTGGGTGGGAACTCTGGAGGAGCTCCCATTCGCCCGGGATGGGCTCCAGCAGGTTTACGGTGACGGTTTCTTTCTTGGCATTCTTCAGCTCCACTTCGAAGGCCGCCTCATAGATGGTGTTGAAGCGGCTGGTGCCGGCGATTTTTTTGAAGTCCGTCTGCTTGCGGTGGGCCGTGACATCGAAGGCATCCCCCAGCTTGAGGCGCACCAGTTCGTTCTTGGGCGTATGGTCCACGTGGTCCTCGCCAATGAACTGGGCCCGGCCTTCGCTGTCCCGTTTGTAGACCCGCACCACCCCCTTGGGCATGGGTTTGCCCAGGTTGGAGGTCTCACGGTTGTCGAATTCCACGAAGACCCCCACCTTGAGTTTCTCCCCCAGGTCCCCGTAGGAGCCACTGTAGTAGTGGCCTTGACCTTGGAGGACATACTCCTTGCGAATGGGTACCAGGCTGGCGGAGAGCAGTGCCACCTGCCTGGTCTGAGTCTCCTTCAGGGTGGTGGGGCGGTCCAGGGTGTAGAGGTGGTATTCGAAGAGGCT
>CAZPUI010000155.1:0-9856 GCA_964589695.1 uncultured Solibacteraceae bacterium
GGAAGTACCGCGCATCCTCGCCAAGGTCATCGGCTTGGGGCAGGCCAAGTCCGGCGACCAGACCATCTACGACCCCACCTGCGGCTCGGGCTCCCTGCTGCTCAAGGCCCACGATGAGGCCAAGGCCATCGCGGGGGTGGACCTCACCCTCTACGGCCAGGAAATGGACAACGCCACCCACGCCCTGGCGCGGATGAACATGATCCTCCACGGTTGCCCCACGGCGGAGATATGGAAGGACAACACCCTTTCCAGCCCCCACTTCAAGAGCCCCCGTGGCGGGCTCAAGACCTTCGATTTCGCCGTGGCCAACCCGCCCTTCAGCAACAAGGCCTGGCGCTCCGGCTTCAGCCCCGAGTATGATTTCTACCATCGCTTCGACGGCTTCGGCATCCCGCCCGCCAAGAACGGCGATTACGCCTTCCTGCTGCACCTACTGGCCTCCCTCAAGAGCACCGGGAAAGGGGCCATCATCCTTCCCCACGGGGTGCTCTTCCGGGGCAACGCCGAAGCGGATATCCGCAAGAACCTGCTCCAGCGTGGCTACCTCAAGGGCATCATCGGCCTGCCCGCGAACCTTTTCTACGGCACGGGCATCCCCGCCTGCATCCTGGTGGTGGACAAGGAGGACGCCCAAGCCCGCAAGGGCGTCTTCATGATCGACGCCAGCAAAAGTTTCGTGAAGGACGGCAACAAGAACCGCCTTCGCGACCAGGACATCCACCGGATCGTGGACACCTTCACGCGGCAGGTGGAGATCGACAAGTACAGCCGCATGGTCCCCATGAGCGAGATCTCGGACCCGAAGAACGACTACAACCTGAACCTGCCCCGCTACATCGACAGCAGCGAGCCCGAGGATCTCCAGGACATCGAGGCCCACCTGAAGGGCGGCATCCCCCAGCGGGACATCGACGACCTCGACCGCTTCTGGCAGGTCTTCCCCACCCTGCGGGCGGAACTCATCGGCCCGGCAGACCGGCCCGGCTATGTGCAGGCCAAGGTGGGAACGGCGGACTTCAAGTCCACGGTCTTCGCCAATGCCCAGTTCCAGGCCTTCAACGCCCAGGTGACGCGTACCTTCCAGGCCTGGGCCGACACGCCCCGCCCCGCCCTGCAAGGCATCCAGATCGGCGATCGCCCCAAGGACCTCATCGAAACCCTGTCCGAGCGCCTCCTGGAGGCCTTCAAGCCCCTGCCCCTGGTGGATGCCTACGATGTCTACCAGCACCTGATGACCTACTGGGCCGAGACCATGCAGGACGATGCCTACCTGCTGGTGGCCGAAGGCTGGAAGAAGGCCGCCGCCCTGCGCCCCGCCATCGATGACGGCACCACCAAGGAGAAGCCGGACCTGAAGGTGGGCCGGGCCAAGTACAAGTCCGACCTCATCCCCGTGGACCTCGTGGTGACCCGCTACCTCGCCCAGGAGAAGGCCGCGTTGGAAGCCCTGGAAGCCAAGGCCGAGTCCCTCACCCAGGAGGTGGAGGCCATGGTGGAAGAGCACGGCGGGGAGGATGGCCTGATGGCCGCCGTGGTCAACGAGAAGGGCAAGGCCCCCAAGGCTGAGGTTGAAGCGCGTCTGCGGGAGATCCAGCGGGATCCCGACACCGAGGAGGAGTACAACCTCCTCCAGGACCACCTAAGCCTGGTGGAGAAGGAGGCCACCGCGTGGAAGAAGGTGAGTGCCGCCCAGAAGGCCCTGGATGAGGCGGCCTTCGCCCAGTTCCGGCTGTTGAAGGAGGGCGACATCCAGCACCTCGTCGTGGAGGACAAGTGGCTGGCCACCCTGGCGACGGATGTGCAGACGGAACTGGATCGTGTGTCCCAGGGCCTCACGGGGCGGTTGAAGCAACTGGCGGAACGGTACCAGAAACCCATGCCTCAGCTCCTGGAGGAGGTGGAAGCCCTCAGCGCCCGTGTGGACGAGCACCTGGCCAGGATGGGGTTCCGGCCATGAGCAAAGCCTCGCGCGCCCAGATCCGCAACAGCACGGCCGAGTTCCTGGTCTTCACCAAGCAATCGGGAGAGGGTTCCATCGAGGTTCGGGTCGAGGATGAGACGGTCTGGCTGACCCAGAAGCTGATGGCGACCCTGTTCGAGGTCTCCATCCCGACCATCAACGAACACCTGGCCAACCTCTACGCCCAAGGAGAAATCCAGAAGGATTCAACCCTTCGGAATTTCCGAACGGTTCAAAAAGAAGGCAGCCGGGAAGTCTCCCGGGCCATCGACTTCTACAACCTGGATGCCATCATCGCCGTGGGTTTTAGGGTGAATTCCTCCCGGGCCATCCAGTTCCGGCAGTGGGCGACCAGTGTTCTGAGGGACTTCGCCATGCGGGGCTACGTCCTGGATCGTGAGCGGCTCAAGAACGGCACCTTCTTCGGGCAGGAATACTTCGACTCCCTTCTGGAGGAGATCCGCGAGATCCGCGCCAGCGAGCGCAGGTTCTACCAGAAGATCACGGACATCTATGCCACGGCCCTGGACTATCGCCCTGACGCCGAGACGACAAAAGCCTTCTTTGCCACCGTGCAGAACAAGCTGCACTTCGCCATCCATGGGCACACCGCCGCCGAACTCATCGTTGAGCGGGCCGATAGCCGCAAGGAACGGATGGGACTCACCACCTGGAGGCAGGCCCCCAGGGGCAAAATCCTCAAGTCCGATGTCTCCGTGGCCAAGAACTACCTGAGCGCCGAGGAACTGAAGGCCCTGGATCGCTTCGTCACCATGTACCTGGACTACGCCGAAGACCAGGCCCAGCGGCGCATACCCATGACCATGGAGGACTGGGCTAAAAAGCTCAACGCCTTCCTCCAGTTCAACGAACGGGAAATCCTGGAGGACCCCGGCAAGGTGACCCACGAGATCGCCAAGGCCTTCGCCGACAGCGAGTTCGAGAAGTACCGCATCATCCAGGACCGGCTCTTCGAATCGGATTTCGACAAGCACCTCAAGGGAATCCTGGATGCAAAGTCGGGGAGCGGAATTGAATAATTACCGATTGAGAATTGACAATTGTCAATTGGAGTTACAACTCCTGGCACGCCGGGCCGTGATCGAGTACACGCCCCTCGTCGAGTCCCTCCTACGGGGTGGCTCCAGGGATGTGGACCAGATCGAACAAACCCTGGATGGGCTGCTGGGCTTCTGCTTTGACGATGATGCCCTGGCCCTCTACAAGCGGATCTGCCGCCACTACCTTTCCCTCAACCCCGAGGCCACAGCCGCCTACGTTTACGCCTATCGGGATATGTGGGCGACTAAGGGGGAGGAGCAGGCATGAGCGAGGTGGCGATGAAGGCGGGATACAAGTGGACTGAGGTGGGAGAAATCCCGGAGGAGTGGAATGTCCGACGAGTTGGGGAGTCCTTCGATGTGTGCAATCACCTCAGACTTCCGATAAGCCAGGCAATTCGAGAACAAATGGCTGGGCCATATCCATACTATGGGCCTACCAGCATCCAGGGATGGATTAACAAGTTTCGAGTTGAAGGCGTTTACGCCTTAATCGGAGAAGACGGTGATCACTACTTGAAGTGGCGTAACCAACCAATGACATTGCTCGTCCGAGGGAAATTCAATGTCAATAACCACGCCCATCTGGTGCACGGATCAAAAAACCTAACAGATTGGTTCTATTGGTTCTTTTCAAACCGGGACATCACGCAATACCTCACGCGCCAAGGTGCTGGCCGGTACAAACTCACTAAAAAAACACTGGTCGAGATTCCCTGCCCTATTCCTCCACTTCCCGAACAACGCGCCATTGCCGCCGCGCTGAGTGATATGGATGCGCTGATCGATGGACTGGATCAACTCATCGCCAAGAAGCGCGACCTCAAGCAGGCCGCCATGCAGCAACTGCTTACGGGCCAGCGACGGCTACCTGGGTTCTGTGGGAAGTGGGAGGTGAAGCGATTGGGGGACATTGCGACATGCTACTCCGGCGGGACACCTCCGACTGGAGTATCTGGCTATTATAACGGTGATATTCCATGGATTACCTCAAGCGATTTAAACAAGGGAAATATCACTGCCGTCAACGGACGCATCTCGCAAGCAGGATTGGCAAATTCAGCTTCAAAAATGATCGATCAAGACACCCTATTGATTGCACTTTACGGTGCGACTTCCGGTGTAACAGCCATTTCGAAAATTAGCGCAGCTATTAATCAGGCTGTGCTTGCAATTATTCCAAAATCACATAATACGGATTTTCTTTATTTCAAGTTGCAATATTTGAAGGACTGGCTTATTTCTACGTGCACCCAAGGAGGCCAACCTAATTTGAGCGGCGAGATCGTAAAATCAATCGAATTACCAATGCCATCCGTTCCCGAACAGTACGCGATTGCCGCTGTATTGACAGACATGGACGCAGAATTCGCGGCCCTGGAAGCCCGTCGCGACAAGGCTATCGCCCTCAAGCAGGGCATGATGCAGGAGCTGCTAACCGGGAGAATTCGGTTGATTGACAATTATAAATCGAAAATTGACAATTAGATGAAACCCAACCTCCTGAAGACCAAGTCCTTCGCCTTCGCGCTTCGTGTGGTCAAGCTGTATCAATTCCTCTCAGAACAGAAACGCGAGTTCATCTTGAGCAAACAGTTGCTGCGCTCGGGGACGTCAATCGGAGCAATGGTTCGCGAGGCGGAACAGGCCGAAAGCAGACCTGATTTCATCCACAAACTGGCCATCGCCCTGAAAGAAGCCAACGAAACCGAATACTGGCTGGATCTCTTGCACCAATCCGGCTATCTGGACGATAAATTTTTTGAATCCATACGCCCCGACTGCATCGAATTGCTCAAACTCCTCACCTCGATCATCAAGACCACGAAAGGGTTGTCAATTGACAACTGACAATTATCAATTTGAATTTGCCAATCTTGTTCAGACTCTGGCCCGCACCCACCAGACCCTGCACCAGCGCGCCAGCCGGGCGGTGGACTTTGCCATGGTGGTGCGCAACTGGCTCTTCGGATGCTACATCGTGGAGTTCGAGCAGCAGGGAGAGGACCGGGCTCAGTACGGCAAGCGCCTGCTGGCGGGCCTTTCCGAGCAGTTGCGGGCGGCCGGGATCCCCGGCTGTTCGGTTTCGAATTTGAAGAACTTCCGCCAGTTTTATGAGTCCATGCCCCACATTCGCCAGACGCTGTCTGGCGAATTCACCTCGAACGGGGGCCCACCCATCGGCATGGTCGAGCGCCTCGGGGAGCTCCCGGCCTCCCTGATGTCAACCCTTTCGGGGCAGTTCCGCCTGGGGTGGTCCCATTACCTGGTGCTGATGGGCCTCAAGAAGGCCGAGGAACGACGCTTCTACGAGATCGAAGCGGAACAGAACGGTTGGACCGTGCGGGAGCTGGAGCGGCAGATCGCTTCGGCGCTGTACGAGCGGCTGGCCTTGAGCCGGGACCCATCCCAGGTGCGTCAACTGGCCGAGGAGGGACAGGTGATCCAGGCTCCCCAGGATGCCGTCAAGGATCCCTATGTGCTGGAGTTCCTCGGTCTGGAGCCACAGGCGGCCTATTCGGAAACGGATCTGGAATCGGCCATCATCGACAAGCTGGAGCACTTCCTGCTGGAGCTGGGCAAGGGATTTCTCTTCGAGGCTCGGCAGAAGCGTTTCACGTTCGACGAGGATCATTTCTTCGTGGACCTGGTCTTCTACAACCGCCTGCTTCGCTGCTACGTGCTCATCGATCTGAAGCTGGACAAGCTGACCCACCAGGATCTCGGGCAGATGCAGATGTATGTGAACTACTTCGACCGGCATGTGCGGACGGAAGGCGAGAACCCGACCCTGGGCATCGTGCTCTGCAAGCGCAAGAAGGACGCCCTGATCGAGTTGACCCTGCCCAAGGATGCGAACATCTTCGCTTCCAAATACCAACTCTACCTGCCAAGCAAGGATGAGCTTCGTCAGCAGTTGGAAGACGCCGTGCGCGAGGCCGAGGCACAGCACCGGGGGACGCCATGAGCACCGTGGGCCAGAGGGAAAAGAGAACCCAGGAACGGGTGATCAAGCTCTTTAAGGAGGGGCTTCGCTGGAACTACCTGGGCAACTGGACCGACCGGGCCGACAACAGCCACGTGGAGGAGGCCACCCTGCTCGCATGGCTCAAGCGCCAGAAGGTCGACGAGGCCCTGGCCAAGCGGGCCGTGTTCCTGTTCAAGAAGGCGGCCACGGACGGCAGCAAGGGACTCTACGACCGCAACCACGCCACCTACGACCTGCTCCGCTACGGGGTGAAATTCAAGGCGGAGGTGGGTGAGAACACGCAAACCGTCTGGCTCATCGACTGGGAGCATCCGGAGAACAATGCCTTCGGTATCGCCGAAGAGGTCATGGTGTCCGTGGCCAATCCCAAGGCCCACGACAAGCGCCCGGACCTCGTCCTGTACGTGAACGGCATTGCCCTCGGCGTACTGGAGCTGAAGCGCTCCACGGTGTCTGTGGCGGAGGGGATCCGCCAGAACCTGGACAACCAGAAGAAGGTCTTCATCGAGCCCTTCTTCAGCACCATGCAGTTCGTCATGGCGGGCAACGACACGGAGGGCCTGCGCTACGGCACCATCCAGACGCCGGAGAAGTACTACCTCACCTGGAAGGAAGAGGGCGGGATCGAGAACCCGCTGGACCGGGCACTGACCCAGGTGTGCGCCAAGCCGCGCTTCCTGGAGTTCATCCACGACTTTGTGGTCTTCGACGCGGGCATCAAGAAGCTCTGCCGCCCCAACCAGTATTTCGGTGTCCGGGCGGCCCAGGCCCGTCTTAAGCGCCGCGAGGGCGGCATCATCTGGCACACCCAGGGGTCGGGCAAGAGCCTGACGATGGTGTGGCTCGCCAAGTGGATCCGCGAGCACCTCAAGGACTCCCGTGTCCTGATCATCACGGACCGCACCGAACTGGACGAGCAGATCGAGAAGGTCTTCAAGGGCGTCAACGAGGGCATCTACCGCACCAAGTCCGGTGCGGATCTGATCGCGAAGCTCAATGTGGCCCAGCCCTGGCTCCTGTGCTCGCTCATCCACAAGTTCGGGGGGAAGGGCGAGGATGAGGAAGGCGTGGGGCTGGCCACCTTCCTGGAGGACTTGAAGCGGTCCGTGCCCAAGGACTTCCGCGCCAAGGGCGACATCTACGTCTTTGTGGACGAGTGCCATCGTACCCAGTCCACCAAGGCCGGAAGCCTACACAGCGCCATGAAGTGCCTCCTTCCGGACGCCATCTTCATCGGGTTCACGGGAACGCCGCTCCTGAAGGCAGACAAAGCCACCAGCATTGAAGTCTTTGGGAGCTACATCCACACCTACAAGTTCAACGAGGCCGTGCGGGATGGCGTGATCCTGGACCTGCGCTATGAAGCGAGGGACATCGACCAGAAGATCACCAGCCAGAAGAAGATCGACGATTGGTTCGAGGCCAAGACCAAGGGCCTGACGGACATTGCCAAGGCGCAACTCAAGCAGCGCTGGGGCACGATGCAGAAGGTGCTGAGTTGCAAGGACCGCCTGGAAAAGATCCGTGCGGACATCCTGCTGGACATGAGCATTCGCCCGCGCCTGATGGACGGCCACGGGAACGCCCTGCTGGTGAGCGGCAGCATCTATCAGGCTTGCAAGTTCTATGAGCTCTTCTCCCAAACCGAACTGAAAGGGAAGTGCGCCATCATCACGTCCTACGCGCCGTCCACCTCCGACATCAAGGGCGAGGAGACGGGAGAGGGCACCACCGAGAAGCTGAGGCAGTACGAGATCTACGCGAAGATGCTGTCGGAGTGGTTCAACGAGGACTCCGAAACCGCCGTCCACAAGGTGGAACTCTTCGAGAAGCAAGTGAAGAAGACGTTTCTCGATGAGCCGGGGCAGATGAAGCTCCTGATCGTGGTGGACAAGCTGCTGACGGGCTTTGATGCACCGTCCGCGACCTACCTCTACATCGACAAGAAGATGCAGGACCACGGCCTCTTCCAGGCCATCTGCCGGGTGAACCGGCTCGACGGCGACGATAAGGAATACGGCTACATCATCGACTACAAGGACCTCTTCAAGAGCCTGGAGGGGGCTGTCCAGGACTACACGTCAGAGGCCTTCGACCGGTACGACAAGGAAGACGTGGCGGGTCTTCTGGAGCACCGCATCGCCAAGGCCAAGGAGGACCTGGAAGAGGTGCGTGACGCCGTGAATGCGCTCTGCGAGCCCGTCAAACCCCCACGGGGGATGATGGACTACCTGCACTATTTTTGTGCCCAGGAGTCCGGGAACGCGGAGCAGTTGAAGGCGAACGAACCCCTGCGACTGGCCCTGTACAAGCTCACGGCGGCCCTGATCCGGTCGTACGGCAACCTCGCCAACGACCTCGATGCCTGCGGCTACTCGGATGAGCAGATCCGCGCCCTGAAGGACGAGGTGGACCACTTCGCCAAGGTGCGCGATGAGATCAAGCTGCACAGCGCCGACTACATCGATCTGAAGCTCTACGAGCCCGCGATGCGACACTTGATCGACACCTACATCCGGGCCGAGGAAAGCGAGCAGATCTCCGCCTTTGATGACCTTTCGCTGATCGAACTCATCGTGGAACGCGGCGCTGACGCGGTGAAGGCACTGCCCAAGGACATCCAGAAGAACCCGGAAGCGGCAGCCGAAACCATCGAGAACAACGTCCGGAAGCTCATCATCGACGAGCAGCCGATCAACCCGAAATACTACGAGAAAATGTCCAAGCTCCTCGATGCGCTGATCGAGCAGCGCCGCAAGGGCGCTCTGGAATACAAGGACTACCTGGCCAAGGTGGTCGAACTGACCCGGAAGGCCAAGAACCCCTCGTCCGCCACCTATCCGGCGGCCCTGCGAGCCCTCTACGACAACCTCGGCAAGGATGAGGGTCTCGCCTGCTGCGTCCACGAAGCCGTGCTGGAATACCGTCAGGACGATTGGCGGAACCATAAGGTCAAGGTCAAGCGGGTCCGGAACGCCATTTTCAGCGCGGTGGAGGAGGACGAAGCGGTTGCCGATCAGGTGCTCGAACTGGTGAAGAACCAACGTGAATACTGAGAGCCATCACATCCACGTCCATGGCATTGCCATCGAGGTCGTGCGGAAAGGGATCAAGAACCTCCATCTCGGGGTCTATCCTCCCCATGGACGCGTGCGGGTCGCCGCCCCTCTTGGGATGAGCGAAGAAGCGATCCGCATGGCGATCGTGACCCGCCTGGCGTGGATCAACAAGCAGCGGGCCAAGTTTGCGGAACAGCCCAGGCAATCCGAGCGAGAGGCGGTCACGGGTGAGAGTCACTACTACCTGGGAAAGCGCTATCGGTTGCGTGTGCATGAGCAGGAAGGCGCTTCCCGGCTTGCGTTGACCGGCAACACCCGGATGGACCTCTATGTGCGCCCTGGCCTGGATGCCAGTGCCAGAGAGGCCATCATCCTGAGGTGGTACCGCGATCGGCTGCGTGAACTCATTCCACCTCTGTTGGCGAAATGGGAGCTGGAACTCAACGTGAAGGCGACCCGCTTGGGCATCAAGCGCATGAAAACCCGCTGGGGAAGCTGCAATCCAGCCAGCGGGAGTGTCTGGTTCAACCTCGAACTGGCCAAGAAACCGCCTCAGTGCCTGGAATACTTGGTCGTCCATGAACTCCTGCACCTCATCGACCGCACCCATGGGGATCGATTCAAGGCGCTGCTGGACCAGCATTTCCCGCAGTGGAGGATCATTCGATCAGAACTGAATCGGGCTCCGCTGGGGCATGTGGATTGGGGGCTGTAAGCGGCAACCTGCGAACCCCTAAAGTGAAACTCCCAATCCGCAAGAAGTCCTTGATCCATCAGGCAACGG
>CAZPUI010000156.1:0-9756 GCA_964589695.1 uncultured Solibacteraceae bacterium
CCTCCCTGGCCGGGGGCGTCGAGGGCTTCCCGCTGGGCTCGGACCTGGCCCTGGGTCCCTTCGATGGCAAGCCCGCCCGCAGGATCACCCTTGAAACGGCCTACTACATGGCCAAGACCGAGTGCACCCAGGCCCAGTGGAGGGCCGTGAAGGGCACCCATCCTTCGAGGTTCAGCGTGGGTGGGGGTGGATCCTCCTCGGATGATTTCAGCCGTCCCGTGGAGAAGGTGAGCTGGGATGAGATCCAGAACGGTCCGTCCGGCTTCGTCCCCACCCTGAACGCCCTGCTGCCCGGCCACGGCTTTGCCCTGCCCACGGAGGCCCAGTGGGAATCCGCCTGCCGGGCCGGTACGCAGACGATCTACAGCTTCGGGGATGACCCCGGCGCCCTTGGGGAATACGCCTGGTATCCCGGCAACAGCCAGGGCACCCCCCACCCCGTGGGCACGAAAAAACCCAACGCGTGGGGACTCTTTGATATGCACGGCAATGTCTGGGAGTGGTGCCAGGACGACTGGCACGAAAAACTGAGCGGCGCCCCCGAGAACGGTTCCGCCTGGATCGACTCACCCCGGGGGGAATTCCGGGTGCTGCGGGGCGGCGCCTGGGAGGACACCGAGCGCTATGGCCACCGCTCCACCCTTCGCCACCCCTGGTTTGCCAACGGCAGCGGGGCCTCCTGGGGGTTCAGGCTGGTGGCGAGCCAGCCCAGGATGGAGTAGGGTTCCCGGACCTGTTCCCGGGTCCCGTTCCAAAGTTTGGCAGTCCAGGATATGGACGGCGGTGCCGATGGCCACGGCGAGGCAGCCCCTTCCCTCACACCAGGCGATGGGGACACGGGGGCGTCCATTGTCGGGGAATTTCCTTGTGCCGACGGCCTTCTCCCGCAAGAGCGTTCCCTGCTGGAGGTCCCACAGGGCGATCACGGGCGTTTCCAATCGGGTCGGTGCATGGGGGCCGGGTTGGGAATCTCGAAATCCGAAAGATGCCAACTGCCTGCCATCCGGCGAGAAGGATACGTATTCCGCCCACACCGTCGCCCCCCTGAGCTCCGTCCTGACCTTCCCCGTGTGGGTGTCCAGCAGGGTGATGACCGGAGGTTCCCTCGGCGGCGTCTCCAAAACGGGGGGCGCCACCTGCGCGGTGGGCAGCGTCTCCACCGCGGGGGTGGAGCGCCGGAACCCTTGGAACCCGTAAAACCCTGCAGCCGTGACCAGCCCCACCAAGGCCAGCCACAGGAGTCCTCGCCCGAGCCCTTTCCGAATGCAGCCCATGTTTCCGTCCATCGTGAAGGTCGCACGGGGCTGGAACCCCCGCTGGGAAGATGATGGCCGCACTCGGGGCTGGTTGGAGGGTTTGACTAATCCTGCTTTCGAGGCGCCTGCAGCGCGGCTTCGAGCTCAGGCCTGCGCTCCCGAAGGGTGCGCAAGGGGGTGATGGGCCCTGCGGGTGTCAGGAACATCCAGTCCGAGACCTGTTCGAGCTTGCGCAGACGACGATCGCCGCAGCTGATCCCGAGTTCCTGCCAGGGTTCATTGACAAGGGTCGCCTCGACCGAATCGGCCTCGAGGGCGTTGACTTCGAACCAGAGGTGCTCGGGCATGCTTGGGCCGTCGTAACGGACCTTCACGAGCGTGGGAAACGACAGGTCCTCGAATTCTTCACGGATCGACCGCAGCAGGGGCCAGGTTTCGCGCGCGCGTTGGGACATGAGGTCACTGGCGCCCGAGGAGAACGCAATCACGGTGGTGTCATCGAAGGACCTGGAAAGGAACGTCCAGGGCCGTGGGCGATTGGAAAAGAGGGCGCGCAGACCCCTGGGCGGAGGGTCACAGACGATGGCATGCCCTGTGACATGGTCCTCGTCGAGGAGTTCCTTCCAGGCAAGGAATTTCTCGGCCGCGCGTGCCCTGAACTCGGAACTTTCCACCAGGCGCACCGGCGGGGCACCCTGCACCAGCGACAGGGAGGGGCCGCCGGCCTTGAGTGCCCCTTCCACCACCGCAAAGGCCAGGGCTCGCACCAGGTCCCAGATTCGACAAATATCCGGGTTGGGGTCCAGCAAGTCGAAATCGCTGAACCCAAGTTCCTGCAAACCGTGGGTGTGCATCCATGGGGATGGGTGGCCCGGTTCGGCGACGGCATGCACAGTGAAGAGCGCAAGGATGTCCAAGTCGGCGCAGTGGGAGCACTCCTCCTCGAGGGAGGCCTTGCTCCAGAGCGCCTGGGAAATGTGGTCGAGGGCGACACTGCCGTCATAGGCCATGAGCAGGCGCAGCAATTCGAGCAGGCGCTTCCGCTCCCGGAGGGGACGTTCGCCCTCCACCTTCAATTGGGCGGTCACTTGGCTCCGGCCCTTCAGGGCCTGGGCGCGCTCGGCCGGGGAGAGGCGCGCATCCTGCTCGATGAGGATGGAGGGAAATGGAGGCGGATTGCGCAGGCAACCGACCTCAGCCTCCCCGAGGTCGGCATTCTGCAGGCGAAGCCGCCAGTGGAAATCGGCTGAATCGTCGAGTCGGGTGACGGTGAAAGCCCGAAAGTCGAAGTTCTCGGGGCGGGGTGGCAGATCGAAGGGGAAGAGAAGGGGACCAAAGTGGCATCCCCTTCCAGCTCCTGGCTCCACCAAAGATCCTCGGGCGGCAAGGCAGGATTCGACTGGCCCCCGAAGGAGGCCACCCTCTTGCTGGCCCTCGCTGTTCCGTCAGCGCGCCTGTATGGGTTCTGGTCCCAGGCGATGATCGAGGAGCTGGTCCAAGGTTTTGAACCTATTGAACATGTCCTGCCGAAAATTCCACCCAAGCTTTTCCATTGCAAGGAACCAATAGGCACCCAGAAGGTAGGGTTTCAGACTTGCAAATCCGCGCATCCCCTTGAAGGCTGCCAAGGTTTCCTGCTGCTCCCGTACATAGGCCGCCGCACCTTCGGCCAAGGGACCAAACCTCAGCATGCTGTCCGCCGCTTGCCCGCCCCGGGCGTCTTGCAGCATCTCAGCCAGTTTGATCGTCACAAATGTGGCTCCACCCTCATAACTCGCATAGACGCTGTCCTGCGTGGCTTGCCGGGGATGCATGGCTTGATGTTTTTTCTTTCGCGCGATGAACGCTGATTTTACATATGCATCAGCCTTGGACGTCGATTTGGCCAAGAAAGCGTTGATCAGGTTTTCGATCTCATCCTTCTCGTGCATCAGGATGGGATCGGCCTCAGGAAACTGATCGCTCCAGGCCTCTGTCGTGAAGGCTCCATTGGACGCATTCAATATCTGACGCTGGAAGAAGTGAAATTGTTCGTGCACGTACCAGATCAATCGTGTCAGATTGCAGCGCTGAATTGCGCGTTCGCCCTCGCGCGCCCCACCATCCTTGGGGGTCGGCGATTCCACAAGCTTTGCATTAACCTCCAAAGCATCCGTATCGGCATGGATGTTGAAGGCCATCGCCGATAATCCCGGCACCTGGCCTGAAACATCAATAAGGCAATTATTTCCACCAATGGTGTGATTGGGAATGACCTTGAAGCCCTGGGGCTGATCCGGGACGGAGGATACCTTTAGAACTGCGCGGTCAGGGAAAGTAACCGAATAGCCAAGATCCCTTGAAGGCTTCCATCCCGACCAGATATGATCGCCCCAGTCGCGTACGAGGCGATTGGCCTCCGCCAGGATCGAAATCTCTTGCAGGATCTGGGGAGCAAGCGGCGCTTCATGTTTTTTTGGAGTAGATGGGATGTGTTGCTTCATCCGCGCCGAATAGGATTTCCCGTTTTGCCATATCTGGAGTTGAATCCACGGCACGCCATCCAGAACCATGCGCGTTACAATGTCCCGCTTTTCCAACGGTTTTGCCGTTGGCTCGATGACCGTAATGAGATCAGTTCCACGCACAGCCCCACTGGAATTGATTTGCCGCAGCAAGTGAAGCTTTTCATCGATTAGCACCACCATATACGGACCTTCCCGCAGGACGCGTCCCTCGTGGATGACTGGATGGGGCAGAGTAATTGGTACCAGTGTATCCGACCCTTGGCCTTGCCTAGCCGCACATGGGCTGACCAGGACGGGTGTCATCATCAGGGGTGCGAAGCGGTGGTAGGCCATTAACAAGGGTGTCCTCTCACAGAAGCCGGGTCGACCTTGACGAGTCGCTCGCCATGTCAACCCGGCTCGTTCATGCGTCTTTGTCTACTGAGGGATCATGCGGGGGGACTGGTTCGTCGTGGTTGAAAGGTAGAGACTGCATTCGCAGCCGCATCCACCGCCGGGGACCCGGTTGCCGCCCGTGTAGACGCCGAAGGTGTTGCAATCGCAATAGGCCGCAGCGCCGCCCAGGATCTGGTTCAGTTCGGTTTTTTCGATCTTCTTCATGGCATTTCCTTTCAATTGGGAATTTTTGGGAGAGTGTTCAACCAAAGGTTGCAAGCAAGGCTATCCCTGGCGGTGGTCGGGCCCTTCGCATCGGAATAATTCATTTCAATTCGGTGGGAACAAACCGATCAAAGGCATCTGGATTCTTCTGCAAAGACGCTGAGTACCATGCCAGCGTGTTCGCGAATTCCATTCTCATTCGATTGCATGTGATTGCTCGCTTTTCAGCCGAAAACGATCCACTCTTATACATATCAACATAACACATAGGACATAAACGATTTAGCCAACAATAGGAACAGTCTGCGATTCCATCCTTAAAGAGATCATCTACGAACTTTTCTTTTGCCTTGTCAATATCAAGACCAGTATTAATATTTCCAATGTCCGGCGCTGAAAAATCCATTTTTTCACATAACTGAATGGTGCCGTCGGTTCGAACAAAAACTTTTCGTGCGCCTGGCACACAACACCCAGAAGGATAGATGCTGTGAACGGGGTTATCAGTGATCTGTCGCCTCATGATTCTGAGAATAATTTTAACCATTCCATTTTGAGCAATATCACTTGCCTCAAGTGCATCATTAGCGGTGGCTTGTATTTTGTTTTTTGACCAACCATCTAGATCCTGTAATTGTTGTACGTCTTTTGGTTTAATCGTTGTTCCGGCTTGCGGGTATACCAGCGTAAGACCCAATTCTTTTAAGCTAGGGTGTGTCGATACAAAATTTTGTATTACATCGATTTTGTTTTCAAAATACGGGGGCGCATAGACCATACTCAGCATAATTCTCGTTTTTGCTTCTTCACCAAAGACTTCAACCATTTTTTCGACATTTTTTATCACTTTCGAGTAACTGCCCTTACCCTGCAAATCAACGCGATTCTCGTCATGAATTTTTTCGGGACCATCGAGACTCACCATGATATTAAAATTATTTTCAAAAAGAAATTTTGCAACTGATTCATCTAATAACACACCATTTGTTGTCACTGCAAAACGCAATGTCTTGTCTTTTATTTTTGTTTTAGAATATTCTACCACTTCCTTGATTAAATCCATACGAATTAAAGGCTCACCACCGTAAAACGCAATGGACGCTTCGTTTCGTTTTACGTTACGCTCAGCAAACATATCAACAGACTTAAACGCAGTTTGCGTATCCATAATTTTGTTGCCGTGGCCGCGCATGTCAATATCATTACCGTCATCAAAAATGCAGTATTTGCATCTAAGATTGCACTGTTCGGTGACCTCCAAAATCAACATTTCTTGATTTCCATTAATATAATTTGCATAGTCATCAAAGTCGGGATGTGAAAATTTCACTAGACTTGGATTCATTTGCAACAAACCTTCTGCTTTAATCGATTCCAACAAACTGTTTAATTTGGAATTAAGCAGATCGGGCTCCCATGATTGCATAAGAATATAAAATGCCTCATCATGCTCATTCGTTAAAATGATTTTTAACATTTTATGTTCTATGGGATCACATTCCAGCAATTTGTTGGTACCTGTGTCGTAAATATAAGGCACACCTTCTGCTTCAAAGAGAATAAAAACCGGTTTCCATCTATCCCACATCTTCTGATATTCAGCTTTTAACGCCTCGAAACTCAGTCCTGTCTGCAACACACTGTCTCCTCTCATAATGACTGACAAGGGTGATGAATATGACTTTGTTTAATAATAATTGCGTCTTGCACCATTATCAGGTACAAGGCAGCCGAATAGCCTGAATAGAGTCGCTCTTATCCCACGACACGAGCATGAACAAAGCAAGGTTGCACTTGATTTCAATCATATAGGAAGAAAATATTGCCCACAGGGGGAAAATACCTGCAAATGGGGGGTCAAATCCTGTAAAAGTGAAATTTTCTTTATTTTCATGCATATTTAGCGCCAAATATTTGAATATATTCTATTTGGGATTATGCCTGTCTCTGCTCTTTGCCCAAACCCAGATCAGCGATCCTCGCTCGTCATGGTGAGGGTTAGGGTTAAGCGGTCGGTCGCGGTAGGGATCCCAATCTCCCGAGACCCCCCGCTCGGATCCGTGCTGGCACTGCTAGCGCACACGGCTCTATCTCTCGGATTCGTTCAGCAAACCGCTGTTCAGGGTAAGGGTGCAGTATGCGGGCTTTGGGCAGCCAAGTTCCGACGAGGGCCGTCATCCGTTCCCAGGTGAGGTTCGACCGCTGGCGTCACCGCTTAAGGGTCCTGTACCAGAGTCGGGCCACCTGCGTCCGGAAGGCCTCGATGACCTCGCCCTACATCGGTATCTCGCACGGGCCCCTTCAAGGTCCAGGCCTGGGCCTTGAAGGGGATGAGACCCGCATAGCCTGGTAAGTGGCACAGGACTTCAGGCGGGCCTTGGCCTCTGCCGAATCCTTGACGGGCTGCGCGAGACCGACGGGGGCAAGGGCAATCAAGGCCCACACGAAGCGAGTGGCCAAGGCGATACTCCACGGCTCAAGGCAGGAAAGACACCCCAGGTTGCTGGCGCAAACCTACCCCAACCATACCTCGTTTGACAAGGCATCCACCCCGGGCGTACCGTGGATTCATCCCACCCCCGGAGCCGCCGTGAAAATAACATATCCATCCCCCGTCCTCAGCCTGCTGGCCCTTGGGCTGGCCAGTGCCCTCCCGGCCCAGGAGGGACGGCGCAACCAGGAACCGACCAAGCCCCGTCCCGCCGTCCACAAGGTGGGAGGCCTCCGGGATGGGGTCTCCTTCTTTCCCCAGGTGGCTTATGAGCAGGTACAACCAAAGGTGAAGGATCAATGGGATATGCAGCACTACCACACCCTGGAGGAAATCCAGGCCTGGCAGCAGCGGTGGGCGCGGGAGTACCCGGACCTGGTGGAGCTGGTCTCCGTGGGCAAGTCCTTCGAGGGCCGGGACATCTGGCAGCTGACCCTCACGAACAAGAAGACCGGCAAGGACACGGACAAGCCGGCCTTCTTCATGGAGGGGGGCCGCCACTCCGGGGAGGTGAGCGCCGTCGAGGCCACCCTCTACTTCATCCACCATCTGCTGACGAACTACGGCAAGGATCCGGAGATCACCAGGCTCCTGGACGAGAAGGCCGTCTATGCCCGCCCCTGCAACAACCCCGATGGGGCCACGATGTACCTCCACACGACCCAGAGCAACCGCAGCACCGTGCGGCCCAACGATGACGACGGCGATGGCCTGCTGGACGAGGATCCCGGCGAGGATCTGGATGGCGATGGCTTTATCCGCCAGATGCGCAAATTCGTGGGCAAGGGCAAGGGGTCGGCCCTCAAGGATCCCGCGGATCCCACGGGACGGCTCATGAAGCGGGTGAAGGCGGGCGAGGGGGACTACGAGCTCCACCCCGAGGGGATCGATAACGATGGGGATGGCCGCACCAACGAGGATGGCATTGGGGGCCTGGACCTGCACCGCAACTACCCCGAAAACTGGCGCCCCGCCAAGGAGGCCACGGGGCGCGGCACCACCCAGGGCGGCGCGGGCGAATTCCCCCTCTCCGAGCCCGAGACCCGGGCCGTGTTCAGCTTCCTGATGACCCACCCCAATGTGGGGGCCGTCCAGTCCTGCGACACCACCGTGCCCATGCTCCTCCGAGGCCCCAGCACGGCCTCCACGGAGGACGGCATGTACCCCGAGGACGCGGCCCTCTTCAAGGCCCTGGACAAGGAGGGTCTGAAGATCACGGGCTACGGGCGGGCCGGGGACACCTACCAGGAATACGGCGGGGGCTCGCCCCTCTTCGGCCATGGCCCGGACTTCGGCTACAGCTACTTCGGCGTGGTCTGGTACGGGGACGAGATATGGAACGGCGGCCGCATGAAGGACTACAACGGCGATGGGAAGATCGAGGAGCTGGAGAACCTCCGCTGGTGCGACGAGCACCGCCCGGGCAAGGAGGACTTCAAGCCCTGGAAGGCCTTCCAGCACCCCCAGCTGGGGGAGGTGGAGATCGGGGGCTGGAATCCCAAGTTCTGGTCCCAGAACCCGCCGCCGGAGCTGATCGAGGACTGGGCCCGGCGGGAGGCCCTGTTCAACGTGTTCCTGGCCCAGCAACTCCCCCAGGTGAAGCTGAGCCAGGTGCAGGCCAAACCTGGCAAGGATGGGATCACGGAGGTGAGCGCCACCCTCACGAATGTCGGCAGGATGCCCACGGCCCTGGACATCGCCAAGCGGGTGAAGGTGGTGCGTCCCGATGCCCTGCAGCTCGTGCTGGGCACGGGCCTGGAGCTGGTGAAGCCCGTGGAGGCCAAGCCCAAAGAGGAGGACCGCAGGGGCCGGGGCGAAGGAAGGGACGAGACCCGCAAGGAACTCGGTTGGCTGAAGGCTGGGGAAGCCAAGACCATCACCTGGAAGGTCAAGGGGAGCGGCACCCTGACGGTGCAGGCCCTGAGCACAAGGGGGGGTGTGGACCGCAAAGAGATCCAGGTGGGGGGGCGCTGAGGCCTTAATGTTCCTTAAGGCCCATCCAGGAACCCTCGGGTTGGCGGCTTCCATCCTGACTCGGAATGCCCCTTTGACCCAAGTCAGGACGACCTTTGGCTACTCTGGAGCCCACACCCCATGGGCCAACGAAGCCGTCCCCCTGGTTCTGGATCCCCGAAAGGAGAAGATATGCGCCCTGCCCTGACCCTCACCGCCCTCGCCCTTACGGCGGGTTCGCTTGTCGCCCAGGAGCCCGTCGAGCGACCCTTTTCCCTGATGGCGGGGATGGGATTCACGGGTGGCGGTGAGACCCTTGCCACCGTCAAGTACTCCGACGGTTCGAATCACTCCATCAAGTCCGGAGGGTTGTATTACTTCAAGGCGGGGATGGATTGGACGATCCATCCCCGGTTCTCCCTTCAAGGCACCTATGGATTCCACCAGGACTCCGCGGAGGCCAAGAACGGGACCCTGAAATTTGACCGCAATGTCATCGAAGGTATTGCCTATTTCCACTTCAAATCGACCCAGCGCCTCGGCGTGGGCTTGCGACAGCTTTCCTCCGTCAAGATCACCTCCAGCGGCGCGGCCTCTGGGGCGGGCAGCATGGATTTTGACGGCAAGGCCAACATGCTGCTGGAGTACGAGTGGTTCTCCAAGGCCGCGGTTTCCGGGTGGGGTATCACCCTCAGGTACGTCAAGGAGAGTTACACACCGACAGCCTGGAACGGATTCAAAGTGAAGGGTCCCAGCATCGACGGTAGTCACTTTGGAGTGGGGTTCCACTACTACTTCTCACCCGGCCAGACCCCCTCCAGAACCCAGGCCCAACCGCCCGCCCGGTCCAGCACCCCGGCGCCCAGGGTGGCCGAACCCACCGTGGTTCCGGCCGCCCCCGCCAAGGTGGCCGAGCCCACCGTGGTTCCAGCTGCCCCCGCCAAGGTGG
>CAZPUI010000157.1:0-9752 GCA_964589695.1 uncultured Solibacteraceae bacterium
GCGGAAAAGCAACCCCAGGGCCAGGCCCGGGTGGGTGAACACCAGGGCCAGGAATCCCAGGCCCAGGATGCCCAGGAGAAGGATCTGTTCAAACCCCATGGCCCACGCGGGTCGAGGGGGTGGGCGCTGCCGAGCCTCTGCGGGGCCCTCGCCTCCCAGGGTCTGCAGGATCTGATCGACCCCCGCCCCGAGGCCCCCATTCCAGTCCCCAGCTCGGATCCTGGGGGTGAGGCTCTCCCGGAGGATGCGGGATGCCAGGGCATCCGTCATCTGACCTTCCAGGCCATAGCCCACCTCGATCCGGAGCGTGCGGTCCTTTTCGAAGACGAAGAGGACCAGCCCATCATCCAGACCCTTGCGGCCCACCTTCCAGGCCGCAAAGGTGCGCGCGGTCCAGGTTTCCAGGGGCATGCCTTCGGTGCTGGTCCCGATCCACACCAGGACCTGATGGCCCGTGGTCGTCTGGTAGGCGCCGAGGCGGCGGTCGAGCCCCTCCCGGGTGCCGACGGCAAGCAGCCCCTGAGGGTCCGTCACCCAGTGCTGGGGAGCCGCGGGCTGGGGCATCTCTGCCCTCAACCCACCCCACCCCACCAGGAGTGCGAACAGGATCCCCAGCAGCCTGACCATGAACTAGAAGGCCACCTTGGGCGGTTGCGCGGCTCCGGCCTGGGCCTTGAAGTAGACCTTGTCCCGGAAGCGGTCCCCGATGAACCCCGCGAGGATCACGGTGGGGAAATTGTTGCGCTTGGGGTTGAAGGCCTGGGCGGCTTCGTTGAAACGCATGCGTTCCACAGCAATGCGGTTCTCGGTGCCCTCGAGCTGGGACTGGAGATCCCTGAAATTCTGGGTGGCACGAAGGTCCGGGTATTTTTCCACCACCACCATGAGGCGCGAGAGGGCCGACCCCAGACCTTCCTGGACCTTCTGGAATTGCGCCAGGGCAGCGGCATCGCCGGGGGCCTTCCCCGGCATGATCTGGCCCACCCTGGACCGGGCTTCCGTGACCGCGGTGAAGGTGTCCTTCTCGAAGGCCGCCGCCCCCTTGACGGTCTCCACCAGGTTGGGCACCAGGTCCGCCCGCCGCTGGTAGACATTCTCCACCTGGCCCCATTGGGCCTCCACGGCCTGGTTCAGGGCGCTGAGCGAGTTGTACGACCCCACCATGGTGAGGGCGACCATCGCCAGGAGGAGGACGAGAAATGCACCACATCCAAACGCGATCAGACTGGCCTTGCCCATCATTCCCCCCCGCACACTCCAAAACCCAAAAATGATCCAAAATTCAAATCAATGGATACAGCCCACTTTTCGGGTCATTTTAGTTAAATCATCAATTGCCGACTTCATTGATTTCAGGTGCCTTGGTTTCAACATGGCCCGTTTTTATGACAACCTTCACGGCATCTTCCATGGGGTCCTTAAAGGGCACATGCACCCGCAGCAGGCCGTGCTCGTAGGTGGCCTCGGCCTTCTCGGGTTTCACGGCCCAGGCCAGGGTCAGGGCCACCACATACTCGATGTCCTTGGCGGGCGCCGTCAGGTGGATGCTGTCTTGCAGGATCTTTAGATCAATGGAGTCCGTGGGCGCACCTGGGATTGCGAATTCCACCACGAGATTGTGGGAATGAAGGTCGGGGTAGGCCACGGTATTGGGTGCAAGTTTGATGCGGGTCTGGGACATCGTGATACCTCCTGCGTGGGGTGAAGGGTGATGGACCTGTCTGGGAATCGTGGCTGCCCTTGTATGGACGAGCCCTGCTCCACCGGATGGGGCAGCCGAGACCAAAGACAGTGCAAGTTCGGGTCCAACCCAAGGCGGCAAACAGAATCAACGCATTGCGCGGATGGGTGGTTCGGGAATCCTGGCTTTCCGGTCATTTTGGCCGCAAAGGTCGTTCATTCTGAGCGACCAAGGGTGGCCATCCGCGGCCTGCACGGAGGGTTTGCATGAACCCAGAACTCCTGACCTAGCCCCCCTCAAACCTGTCCGTTTTCTACCTCTTGGTCCCGGATTCCACAGATCCTGAAATAGCCGCCGCAAACCTGTCCGGTTTCCCGAATCGGGTCAACAAGGGTTGAATGATGGGAAGTATTCAGGATTGAATTATTACGGTGTTTTGGTTGGACAACCAACCTAGGCAGGGAAGCCTTCAGCCCGAACCATCCACTCCCTTGGGAGCCGGGCGGTGCAGGCCCGTGGTAAGCCGTCGTCCAAAATCAACCTGGTCACTTTTGTCGAGATCCGGCATAAGGCGCCGTAGCGAAATAACCTGAACTGCACAGGTTATTTCGGAACGGCGCCTAAGCCAGCCCCAAGTTGGTCCTCCTGCAGCCATCGCCACTGGGACCATGCCATCTTCCTCAGCGCCTCCGTTCCGCGGCGATCTCAGCGGTGGGCGCTTCCTTCATGAACATCTCCAAGGCGCCGAGTGGGGGCCGACGCGATTTTATTTTTATTACTAATAGTTGAAGCCGGTTGGCGCACCCAAGACAAAAACCCATCGCTGAGCCGCGGAGGGACGGAGGAACGGAGGCGCTGAGTTCGCCGTGTGCCGCATCGCCCCAGCCCACAACCGCACTGGGCTCGCGAAATCAGTGAAAGGATGACAGCCCAGGGTCCGCACCCCGAAAAGGACGAACCGTAATGTTGACTATGGGTTGCTAAACCTAAGTCCGATACCCAGCCCGCGGGCTACGCGAAGGCGATGACCTGCCCCATGCGGTAGACCGTGTTTTCCGCGCCGGTGAATTCGCGCACCACCCCCCTGCGGAACAGGATGCAGTGGCTGGAACCCCCAAACTGGAAATGGCCCAGCTCCTGCCCCTTCTGGACGCGTGCATCGGGCCGGATATCGGGATGAATGATGCAGGAGGAGATCTCCACCATGCCGATGGGCATGACGCAGATAAGGCCGATGTCGGGATTGTCGGCTTCGATGAAGATCATGGCCCGGGTCTGCAGGTGGGCCAGGTAGGCCTGGGAGCGGTCCTGGTCCGTCCAGTCGTCACCCTCACAGGGGGCCTAGCTGAAGTAGAGCCCCTCCTTGAGGAAAGCCTGCCGGATCGTACCCGTCACGGGGCTATGCCAACGGTGGTAGTTGAAGGGGTTCAGGAAGGCCTGGAACACATCCCCGCCCACAAAGGCCTCCACGTGGTGGTGGTCCAGCATCTCCGCCAGGGAATAGGGCTGGGCCTTGAGCCAGAAGGGCGACTGGCGCGCCACCCCCCGGGCGATCCGGAAGACCGTGGCATCGCAGGCCGCGGTGATGGCCGAGGGATCCTCCGGAAGCTGGATGGGGCGTGCTCCGGGCCTAAGGGTCCTGGCCAAAATAAACTGGCTAATTGTTGGCGTCCAGCCGCGTGATCTGGCTAGGAAGGGCCCGCAGGGCGATGTGGTTCATCGTCCAAGGGCACTGACAACGCCAGGCGCGCGGATGGACGCCAACCCTTCGGGCGCATGGCGGCGGCCTGCGCCATACGGCGTTGGGCTCCCTCAAGGGACACCCGGTCCCCCTTCGGTCGCCCGCCTTGTCTGGCTTGGCCGGCGCCGTGCGCAATTGGCCAGGTTATTTTGGCCAGGACCCTAAACCTCCGGGTGAAGAACGCGTTCCAGGAGGCGAAGCCCCAGTGCGGGGCCGCCTCGTCGTGCTCGTACTCGGCCATGGTGAGCTGGGCCTGGGCCTCCGGGCACAGCCATCCTGTGGGGGTTCCATTGAGCACGGCCCTCGAGGCCTCGCTGTCCAGAAAGTGGGACCAGACGCCGAGAAGGCGCTTAAACATGGCGTTGATGGCCGGGTGGCGGTAGGCCTCGAATCCTGCGGGGGTGCCCATGGTCCAGATCAGGAGTGCCGAGAACGGGGTCCCCACCAGGGCCACGGTTCGTTCCGGCCCCTCGGGAGGAATGTAGGCCGGCGCCACGGCGAGGAGCGCGTTCAGCTGGGCCAGCAGCTGGTCCAGGGTCCTGGGATGGTGTTCCTTGTACGGCGCGGGGATCTGGTCGATCATCGTGGTCATGAGCATGCGCACCACCGCATCCCGGTCGATGAGGGCCTGGAATGCCTGGATGACCGGGTGCCGCGCCTCTGGATCCGACACGTCCACCTGGCGGAAGAGGGTTGCCACGATCCGCGCCGCGGCATGGTAATCCCCAGGCTGCCAGTGGGGATGCAGGTGGCGTGGGAGCTCGCTCATGCGTGCTCGACCTCGTCCCGTGCAAGCTGGACGCAGCGCAGCACCCACTGCATGACCTTCGGCGTGATGAACACGTTCATGGGGAAGGATTTGAGGGCATAGATCACCGCCTCGGAATCCGCGCCGTCCCGGTTGTAGGTGGCGTACCGGAATCCCGTGCTGTAGCTCAGGTAGGGGGTGTACTGGCCCTCCACCTTGTGACCGCTGCGGAACCAGGAGAACAGCAGGTTGGCCACCGACTCGGTAAGCGCGTTGTGCTGGAGCAATTCCGATCGCGCCTCGGGGTCGTTCAGCTCCCGCTGGAACTGGGCCTTGGCATCCACGCCCTTCGGATACACCCGGAATAGGGTCACCAGGCCGGAGTCCTGGGCATTCACGCAGACCATATCGGGGCACGCCGCCAGCAGGTCGAACAGGTAGTACTTGGTCTCCAGGATTCCCCCCAGGATGGCCTGCATGCCCTCCATGCCGAAGTACTTCAGGGTGGCCCAACCCGCCAGACAGCCCGAGGCCGTGCGGGAGACTTCCAGGGTGTAGTACATCGGGTTGTAGGGCGTGCGTTGCTGGAGGTAGGCGTTGGCGCCGCGGCGATGGATGGACTCGAATTCCGCGGCATCCCGGTACAGGAAGCAGCTGCTCACATAGGGCGCCCAGCCCACCTTGTGGAAGTCGATGCCGATGGCATCGGCGTACACGAGTTCCGCCATCGCCTGGCCGTTCTGCTGGAGGATCGGCAGGATGCGCGGAGAGAACTCCAGGGGGTTGCGGTCGAAATCGTAGTCCTTGAAGAAGATCCAGGACCAGCCGACCACGGCATCCGCATAGAGAATGGCCTTCCCGAACCCCGAAGGGTTGGGATAGCGATCCAGCAGTTCCCGCACCTTGCCCAAGGGGTCGAAGGCATTGGCATCGGTGGTACCCATGGTGCAGATCACGGTGGCCACGGGGGTTTCCTTGGCCGAAAGGGCCTGCAGGATCCCTTCCAAGTGGACCAGATCCATGCGGTTGGTGTCGGGATCCGTCCGGACCTGGATGATGTTGTGCATGCCCAACCCCGTCCAGTCCGTGGCGTTCTGCTGGACATAGTGGGCCTGCTGGGAACAGATCACCTTGGCATCCGTGCGCACACCGGTGAAGCGGGAGTGGGGAAGCACCCGCGTCAGCCCGTATTTCACGCCATAGGTGAAGCAGCCGCCACCGCCGTAGGTGTAGATGGCCCCGGTGTTCAGCGGATCCCAGCCCACGAGGTTGCCCAGCATGCCCGCGGTTTCCAGTTCGGCCCGATGCACGTTCCAGGCGTATTCGCCTTCCAGCATGTTGGCGGCGAACACCTGGGACAGCATGGACGCCACGATGGCCGCGCTGTTGCTCTGGGGACTGACGTTGCACATGGTCAGCGGACTGCCCCAGTTCGGTGCCCCGTTGAACAGCTGCACAACCTCGTCGAGCACCGTGTCCAGGTCGCCCATGGTCGGGTGGATGGTCACGTTCTTGACCTCGGGATAGGCATAGCCCAGGGCACCGTTGTCCCCCAGGTAGGCTGGTCCTCCCTGTTCCGGGCGCAGGGCATCGAGCTTTTCCACGAATTGCTCGATCTGGTGCGCCAGCGGATCCTGGGTGCCCCGGTAGGGCGAGGGGAATTCACGCGCCATCTGGAAACGGTATTTGGCCCATCTCGGCGCCAGGTCGTGGACCGTGCCATCGTCCTTCCAGTGGCCTTCGAAGGGACCTGGGGACGGGAGGGTGTCGGTGGCCGGTGGGACCGTGGGCATGGTGGGACCTCGCGTTCAATGAGACTTGGGAAGGTCAGGTGCGGGTTCGCTCCCGCTCAGGGAATGGCATCACACGGAAAAATCCATGGCAAGCCCGACCAGGACCTGGTGCGTACCCGAAACGATCCGCTGCACCAGCGGCACCCGACCCGTGGCCTGGGCCGTGCGGGCCAGGTGGGCAGCCAGGGCCTCAGGGGTGGCTGGGTTCAGGGTGTAGGTGGAGGGCGGAAAGGGTTTTGGGTTGGCGAACTCCGAGGTGGGGAGCATGGCGCCGGTGGCCATCACATGGGGAATGTCCAGAACCTCCGGCTCCCTTAAGGTGTCCAGGCCTGGGCCCGCGATGCGATGGAAGGCGGGCTGGGACTGATAGACACGCTGAAGAAGCATGGGCCCACCCTCGGGGTCCTGGGACGGCACCGCCTCCACCGGATCCGGAACCTCGGCGGCCTGGGGAGGCTCCAGGTCGAGAGGCTCCGGCAGGACCCGCACCCTGTCGGCGGCCTGGGCCCTGGGCGGCGTCGCCTCCTTGCCCGTGGTCGCCTTCACCTCGGCCATGACTTCGGCCTTGGGTGGGGTCTGGGGATCACGCGGAGCCTCGGCCTTCAGAACCACCAGGCCCAGCCTCTGGGATTGGGACAGGGCGGCGTCGGCATTGTGGGCGTAGGTCTGGTGGTTCGGGATGGCATCCTCCGTCGAGGGGAGGGGAAGTTGGCTGGCATCCAGCGCCAGAGCCGCTTCAAGCCAGAGGGGTTCGAAACCGGGGGGCGCGGGATCCGATGTAGCATCTGCAGCCTGCGGGTGGCCCCCAGCAGATGGAACCAGCGGCAGCGGGCCTTGGATCCAGAGGGGGTCGAAACCTGGGGTGATGGGAACGATGGCCATGGGTCACCTCAGTCCGTGGTGGCAGGGCGGGCTTGACGCCGCACCATGAATTTGCGCGCTTCTTCCACCGCCTGGATGGCCAGCAGGAAGGGGATCATGGCCAACCACCCCTGCAGGGGCACAGTTCCTGTCCCCAGCAGCCTCTGCATGGGGGGCAGATGGTTGATGCCCACCAGGATCAGGATTTCAATGAACACGCCCAGCAGCATCAAGCGATTGCCCAGGAGGCCACGTCGGAAGATGCTTTGGGTTTCGCTGCGGCAGATGAACACCACCAGCATCTGGCCGACGATGATGCCGCACAGGCAGGCCCCCGTGGCCTGGAGGTACAGGGGATCCCAGAGCTCCAGGGGCTGGCCCATGTGCCATCCCCCAGCCTTCAAAGTGGCCCAGTAGGCCGACAGGCCGCAGAGTCCCTCGAAGAACCCCATGAGCGGGTAGGCCCGCAGGAATACGCCGGCCGTAAGGATCCGTTCCCCCTTCTGGCGCGGCGGTCGGGTCATGGACTCCGGCTCGGGCAGCTCGGCGCCCAGGGCCAAGGCCGGCACCATGTCCGTGCCCAGGTCCACGATGAGGATCTGCAGGATGGTCAAGGGCAGCGGGATACCCAGCACCACGAAGACGATGTAGGGCATCAGCTCCGCGCAGTTGCTGGTGATGTGATAGGTGATGAACTTGCGCACATTGGCGAAGATGGCGCGGCCTTCCTCCACCGCATTGACGATGCTGGCGAAATGGTCATCCGCCAGCACCAGGTCCGCGGCTTCCCGCGCCACATCCGTGCCCGTGAGTCCCATGGCGATGCCGATATCGGCGGCCTTCAGGGCCGGGGCGTCGTTGACGCCATCCCCCGTCACGGCCACCACCTCGCCTTTGTGTTGGAAGGCCTTCACGATGCGGGTCTTCTGCGCAGGGTCGAGCCGGGCGAAGACCACCTCCTTCGCATCCAGGGCCAGCAGCAACTGGGATTCCTGGAGCTTGGTCAGCTCGTCTCCCGTGATGACCCGAGGGGAGGTACCCCGCACCAGACCGATCTGGCGGGCGATGGCCAGGGCCGTGGCGGGGTGGTCCCCCGTGAGCATCACCACGCGGATGGAGGCCTCCTGGCACCGCGTGATGGCGTCCGCCACCTCGGGCCGGGGCGGATCATCCAGGGCGGCCAGGCCCGTGAACACCAGTTGCGCTTCCCACTGATCCCGCGGGGTTTCCCTGGGGATGCTCCGCATGGCAAAGGCCAGGACCCGATACCCGCGGTCCGCCGCCGCTTCCTGGGCCGCCAGGATGGTGGCGCGATCCGCGTCCACCAGGGGCTCCAGGTGTCCCTTGCGAAGGATGTGGGTGCAGAGGGGCAGCAGGTATTCCACGGCGCCTTTGGAGTGCAGCTGGAGCTCGGCGCCCACCCGCACCACCACGGACAGGCGGCGTCGCCTGGAATCGAAGGGCAGCAGGTCCACCCGCTCCGGTGCGGTCCAGGGCGCCATGGCCTGGGTGGCGGTGGCCACCAGCGAGCGTTCCATGGGGTCCCCCAGCGGGGCTTCCCCCTGGGCGCGATATTTCAGGGTCTGGCAGGTGGCGGCCCCGATGAGCAAGGCCCGGTGGCCAACGGGATCCAGGGCCTCGGGGGTGATCCAGAGTCCATCCAGGTAGAACTCCCGAACCTCCATGCGGTTCTGGGTCAAGGTTCCCGTCTTGTCGGTGCAGATGACCGTGGCCTCCCCCAGGGCCTCCACGGCCGGAAGCCGACGCACCAGCGCCTTCCGCTTGGCCATGCGCTGGGCGGCCATGGCCAGGGACAGGGTCACCGTGGGCAGAAGCCCTTCGGGCACATTGGCCACGATGATCCCGATGGCGAAAATGAGGTTCTGCCAGGGCGTGAGGTGCAGATGGGTGCCGATGAAGTAGAAGATGGCGCCAATGCCCAGGGCCATGAGACCGATGATCCTGCTGAGGTGGGCGATCTCGCGCTGGAGCGGAGAGTCCTTGGGGCCTTCCACCTGGGTCAGCTGGGCGATGCGACCGAATTCCGTGCGCATGCCCGTGGCGTAGACCACCGCCTTGCCCTCGCCCGCCAGCACCACGGTCCCCGCCAGCATCAGATTGACGGCGTGGAGCGGCTCAGTCTCCTCCACGGGCTCCACCTGCCGCGCCATGGGCAGGGACTCCCCCGTCAGGGTGGCCATCCTCACCTGGAGCCCCGAGGCCTCCATCACCCGGGCGTCGGCGGGGATGCGATCCCCGGCTTCCAGCAGCAGGATGTCGCCGGGGACCAGTTCACCACTGGGCAGGACCACCACCGAATGGTTCCGGAGGACCTTCACCCGGTCCGGCAACAGGCTTGCCAGAGCCTCGATGGCCCGTTCAGCCCGGGCGCGCTGCCAGAAGCTGAAGATCCCGTTGATCACGATCACCAGGACAATGGCCCACCCCATGCGCTGCATGCCCCCCTGGGGATCCCGGAACCCGGCGTAGAACGCCAGGCCCGCGGCCAGCCAGAGGATCAGCGCGAAGAAGTGGATGAACTCCTCCGCCAGTTTCCGGAAGACGCGCGCTTTCGGCGCGCGGGTGACCCGGTTGGGGCCGAACTCCCCGAGTCGCCGCGCGGCTTCGGCGGGTACAAGCCCCTCGGGCGTGCTGTGAAGGCTGGCGAGGGCAGCTTCGACGGTCAGCGACTGTGGGCGCATGGCTTTTCTCCGAACCGCCCCAGCCGCCCCGGGACGCGTCAACCGTTCACAAAGTCCAGCACCACCCGGGAATGGACCTCGCCCCGCTCCAGCCAGCCCAGGATGTCGTTGATCCTGGACAAGGGGTGCAGTTCGATGTCGGCCCTGACCTTGCCTTCGGCCGCAAAGGCGAGGGCTTCGACCATATCCTGGCGGGTGCCCACGAAGGAGCCACGGATGGTGATGC
>CAZPUI010000158.1:0-9734 GCA_964589695.1 uncultured Solibacteraceae bacterium
GAGCACGGGAAAGCACGTTGCCTTTGCCCGGTTGCCAGGAGCTCTCAACGCTCCCCTTGTGGGCCATCATGGTCCCGCAGACCATGGACAGGCCCAGTCCTGTCCCCTTGCCCGGGTGCTTGGTGGTGAAGTAGGGGTCCATGGCCTGCTCCAGGACCTCCTCGGGCATGCCCGTTCCTGAATCCTCCACCTGGATTTCCACCCAGCCTTCCGCCAGGTTGCGCGACCGCAGGGTCAGGGTGCCTTGTTCTTCCATGGCATCCACGGCATTGACGCAAAGGTTCATCAGGGCATGGGACAGTGACCCTGGGTCGCCCTGGATGGGCTTCAGGTCCTCCGCCAGTTCCACCACTAGGTGGACCCGGGACAGGGTCGTGTGTTCGAGGAGCTTGATTTCCTCCCGGACTACCGTGTTCAGGTCCAGGTCCCGGGGTTCCGCCAGGTCCTGTCGCGCGAAATCCAGGAGGCTGCGCACCATCTTGCCGCCTCGGATGGAGGCCTTCTCGATGGTCTGGAAGGCCTGGTGGGTGAGGCTTCCCGGGGGCACGGTCTCGAGTTGCGCCGAGGCCATGCCCAGGATGGCCCCCAGGACATTGTTCATGTCGTGGGCGACGCCCCCTGCCAGGCTCCCGAGGCTTTCCATCCGTTGGGCCCGCCGCAGCTGGTTTTCCAGATGAAGCCGGGCGCTTTCCGAACGCTTGCGGGCCTCGTCCATGTCCCGCTCGCGCCGATAGGCCAAGCCCAGTCCCAGCAAGCCCACCACCCAGATGCCCCCCGTCACCAAGGCAATCCCCGTACTCAGACTCCAACTGGCCCCCAGGGCGGGACCCATGGAGATATGGGAAGAGATGCCGCCTCGCACGTCGCCCACCCTGTAGCCCTGGTGGCCATGGCACTTGAGGCAGCCTTCTTCCACCAGGAAGGGACGCATCAGCCGAAGGGTGGGTGCCTTCCCCGTGTGGTGCACCGCCATCACCTCCCCTTCACCCCGCTCGAACCTGCGCAGCCCCTGGGCCTGCCAGGCATCGGGAGCATTGTCCGGGTTGAGAGGATTCAGACTGATCAGGAAGCGCCCCAATTCCCCGGAGCCCCTTTGATCCTCCTGCAATTGGCGGAGCATGTAGGCGGGATTCATGAGGGTGAGGGCCTGGCCTGTGCTGGTCATGATGTCCCGGTCGGGCAGGTGCAGGTAGGGGTTGGGAGGGGTGCGGGGGGTGGGGGGCACATAGACACCCCCATGGGAGGTGGCCCACTTCCGGAAGGCGATGTCCTTTTCGATGTTGGCGCGCGCCGTGTCAATGGCATTGCGCAGGACGGCCCTGCCTTCCTGGTGCAGGTTCCAGGCCAGGGAACCGGCCAGGATCAGGGTCCAGAGGCCCAGGGACAGGCCCGTGCGCCGGATCACGGGGTCCGGATCGCGCTTCCAGTGGAAGGACATCGCGGTGAGCCCGTGCAGCGCAAAAAGGGCCGCGGTATGCGCCGCCATGAGGGTCAGCCCCCAGAAGCCCAGGGCTCCCAGGGTCTTGGAGAAGTAGCACAGGATGGCCGCCAGGGCGATGGCGATGAGCAGGGCGCCGATGGTGATGGCGGTGAAGAACCTCCAGGGGTGCCAACGGCGCTGGTGGGCCATGTCCTGGGCCACGGCCAGGAGCATGAAGCTCAGGGCGGTGTCCGGTGCCATGCGCCCGGGGTGGGAGGTGCCCACGGCCCCCACAGGCTCCTTGAACAGAAGCTGGTCAAGTCCCAAGTCCCCTCCAATGAGGTATTGGCTGAGGGTCAGGGCCGCGAGGGTCCCCACGAAGAGCGCGGAAATGCGGACGAATCTGGCCAGGAAGGCCGTGCGGGGGAGACCCAGGGCGATCCATCCGAAGCCTGTCAGGACAAAGGCGACCGCCGTGTTGGCCTTCATGGCCACCCACTGGGTGTTCAGGTTGGTGAGGGCGGTCGAATGGCTCGCCCACCCCACCAGCACCATGGTCCCCAGGAGTACCGAGACACTGCCTGTCAACAAGGGCAGCGGACTCGGGGAATCCATGGCGTTCGGGTTGGCCATTGGGGACCTGCCGTCAGAGGGGGGGATCAGAATCTATTCCTTCGTCGCGCTTTGCCAGGGGCGTGAGATTTTGCGCATCATCCCCTCACGCCTGGTGGTTCTGGCGGCCCCACCCGGGCAGGTGCGGGGACGGCGCGGAATCGTCGAACCGACGGGGTGTCTCCACCCCGGGTCCGGCGGGTTCAGAGGGCAAGGTTCGGAGGCTGGGGAAGGGGGGACCCTCCCAGCTGGGCCTGGACGGCCCCAAGGATGGCGGCGGGGCATGTGACGGCGCGGAGGATGGACCGGCCCAGGGTGAGGGGCTGCCAGCCAGCCTCCGCCAGGGCCTGGAACTCCCCGTCCGTGATGCCCCCTTCGGGCCCATGGGTGAAGGCCAGGTCCCCGGGGCCCAGGAGGGGATTCTGGGCGCCCGTGGGCAGTTCGTAGGCCACCCAGCGCTGGGGTTCCGGGGCCTCCAGCAGGGTCTGGAAGGGCTGGGGCGGGTCCAGGATGGGAATGCGGCTGCGATGGCTCTGCTCCGCCGCCCCCTGCACGATGCGCAGCCAGCGCTCCCGCCGGGCCTCGGTGCGCCGTGCCTCGTATTCGCTGCGCCCATAGACCACGGGGGTGATGCGGGTCGCCCCCAGTTCCACGCAGGCGGGGAGCATGTCGTCCCAGAGGCTCAGCTGGGCCGTGAGGGGCAGGCAGGCCCTCAGGGCCAGGGGGGGCTCCCGGTCTTCCGAGAGGGGCGCCACCAGACGCACCCGGGCTCCCCGCTTGTCCGCTTCCGCCAGCTCCGCCCGCCACACCCCGCCGGGCAGCAGCAGCTCCAGTGCATCACCGGGACGGATTCGGAGCACCTGCAGGTGCCGTGCCTGCTCCACCTCCAGGGCCACCAGCACGTTTTCCCCGGGAGTACCGGTCCAGGGCAGCACGAAGCGGGGCAGGCTCATGGGGACTCCAGGCGAGGCTCACGGTAGGCCTTCAGCAGTATCCAGGAAACCGGCGCTCAGCAAGGCTTCTGGCCGCAAGCAAAAGAAGTTTCAACACGCCGAACCGGGTACCCCCTTACACCCTCCAAAAGGTCCCCGTGCTTTCTCCGCGTCCCCAGTGGTCTCCGTGTTTCAATTCCTGAAAAGACGAATGTTGCCAAGTGGCTGAGGGCTGACCCCGCACGCGGGAATTCGGAGTGAAGGACGGCGCTCAGCCCAGCACCTCCCGAAGGGCCTGGCCCAGCTGTTCCAGGGAGAAGGGCTTCTTCAGGAAGGGCCCGGCTCCCATGGCCTGGGTCTCCGCAACTTCCTGGGTCTCCGCATAGCCACTGGCGATGACGGCGGGGAGTCCAGGGCGGACCTCCAGAAGGCGGCGGTAGGTCTCCCGGCCGCTGAGCCCCGTGGGCATGATCATGTCCAGGAGCAGCAGGTCCACGGGGTGCCCCTCCCGGACATGGGCCAGGGCCCCTTCGGCACCGTCCACGGCCATGGGCTGGTACCCCATGAGACGGAGCATGCCGCAGGCGATGTCCCGCTGAAGGGGCTCATCGTCCACCACCAGGACGTGCTCGCCATGGCCCTTGAGCAGGGGAAGGGGCTCCGGCGGGGGTACCGTTTCCGGCAACTCCCGGGTGGCGGGCAGGGAGAGGTCGAAGCGTGTGCCCACGGCCATGGGGTGGACATCCACGAAACCTCGATGGGCCTGGACGGTGTTCCAGACCACGGTGAGCCCGAGGCCTGTGCCACTGCGTCCCATGACTTTCCTGGAATAGAACGGTTCAAAGATGCGATCCCGATCTTCGGCCGAGATCCCCTGGCCCGTGTCCTCCACGGAGACCACCACGAATTCACCGACGGTGGCACGGAGCTCACCCTTCTGGGGGCGGTCGAGGTACTGGTTCCGGGTGGTCACCTTCACAAGGCCCGTGCCCTGGACGGCTTCCAGGGCATTGGAGAGAAGGTTCATGAGCGCTTTCCGGAGCTGGTGGGCCGAGCCCCGGCAGTACAGCAGTCCCGGCTCCAGGTCGCGGGTGACCTGGACCTGGGGGTGATGGGCCAGGAGCGACCGCCCCTCGATGGAGTCCAGGAGGTCCGTCACCACGTCGTTGAGGGCCACCAGGTCCTGGGAAGGTGCACCCCCCCGGGCCACCGCCAGGAGGTCCTGCACCACCTCCGCCGCCCGGTTGCCCGAAGCCTGGATGATCTGCAGCGGGCGCACCATGGGGCTTTCCGGGGGCAGGTCCGCCAGAAGGATGTCCGGGAAACTCACCACACCCGCCAGGATGTTGTTGAGGTCATGGGCCACGCCCCCGGCCAACATGCCCAGGGCCTCCATCTTGCGGGACCGGTGCAGTTGGTTCTGCAAGTCCTCCCGCTCCTTTTCGTCGCGCAGGCGAGAGGTGATATCCATGAACAGGACCACCAGGGTGGTGGTGTCCGCCGCGAAGGCGTGGACCTCGTAGGCACCGGAGATCCGACCGTCCGCGTAGTTGACCTGCTGCGTGTGCCAAGGCTGGCCCGTCTCCAGCACCCTTCGGTACCGAAAGGGGATCTCCGTATGCACCAAGGGGGGAAAAGCCATTTCCAGGGTTTTCCCGACGAACTGCTGGTTGTCCACCCCCAGGATCCGGTCCGCGGCTCGGTTGGCCCCGGAAAAGACGAGCTGGCCCTCCATCCACTCGTAGAGATGGAGGCCCATGGGGCTGTTCTCGAAGACCTTTCTCAGGCGCGCCTCGCTGGCCAGGGCCTGGTGATGGGCGGCGGCCAGCTCGGAGGTGCGGGCTTCCACCCGCTTCTCCAGGAGGGCCTGGGCCTGGCGCAGCCGCTCCAGGGCCACGGCCATGTCCGCGCGGGTGGCCGAGTCCGTGGCCAGGAGGTCATCCATTTCCGCTTCCTCGGAGCGAAGAGAGGGGCGCACCACGAATTCCTCGAAGGGTGCACCCTGGGTGCTGAAGGCGGTCTGGTCCGCCCAGCAGTTGGTGCCAAAGAGCCGGGTGCAGTACCCCGCAAACTTCCCCGCCAACATGCCGCAGCCCCAGGACACGCCCAGGGACTGCTGCACTCGCCCCTCCCAGCTCTGTCGGACCCGGAAGACCGCCAGCCGAGCCTCCTCGTCCAGGGCGCGCAGTTCCCAGGCCCCCCAGCCCGCCACGGCGGCGATGTGGGCGATGGCCTTGAAACCGCTGGGAAAATCCGGGTGGGCCTCGATGACCTCCCAGTCCGCTGCGACGCTGTGGCGCCCCTCGGACTGGAGGGCGAGGAGGAAGCGCGGGGTACCCACCATGGACTGCAGGCCCTTCATCAAGCCCGCCAGGGTGGTATCGATCCACATCATGGCCACGGGGAGATCGGCGAAGAAGCAGCGGCCTTCCCCAAGTTGCCACCGGAGATCGATGGCGCCCACCCGGGCCATGGGAGCTGAAGCGCCCCTGGACACTGCCTGGAGCTCCGCCCGGAGCCGCAGCACCTCGGCTTCCAGGATTTCCAAACGGTGCGCCTGGGGATCTTGGTGGAGGTCAGGGGACATGGGCTGTCTACCTATGGGCAAGGCTCTGGAGGGGATGGGGATGACCCAGCCTAATCCTGTTTGGGGACCTGTCTAGGTGGGTTCCGTCCAAACGCCGGTCTTCCAGTAGGCCTCCAGGGCCCTGCGCCAGGGGCCGGGCTCCAGGCCCTTGGCGGCCAGCCAGGCGGGGTTGTGGTAGGTCTCCAGGTAGCGGGAACCATCATCGTTCACCAGGGTGATGATGCTGCCCGCGAACTTCCGGGCATTCAGCTCCTGGTGCAGCCGCAGGGCGCCCACCAGGTTCGTGCCCGTGGAGGCCCCCACGGGGCTGCCCAGGAGGTCCGACAGGAACTGCATCCCGGCCACGGAGGCAGCATCCGGAATCTTGAGCATCCGGCTGACGGCCTCCCGCTGGAGGCTGCAATTCTGGCCAAAGAGGACGGGACCCCCATTGCCGATGCCTTCGATGCGGGAAGGTTGGGTGGCTTTCACCGTGGGGTCCCCGGTGGTGAACCAGTCGTAGAGGGCCGAGCCCTCGGGGTCCACCACCGCCAGCTGGGCGGGACAGGACCGACCCTCCACATCGGCCCACTTGCGCAGGTAGCGGGAAATGCTCGTGGCCGTACCCCCGGTGCCGGAGCCCGCCACGAACCAGGTGGGGCAGGGCTGGGCCTCCTGGGCCAGTTGGCGGAAGACCTCCGCGGCCAGGTTCATGGTCCGGCTGGGCTCGGCGTCGAAGGTGTCCAGGGCCCGCTCCGCCTGGGCGAACTGGTTCAGGTCGTAGCCGCCCCGCACCGTGGGGAGGAGCTTGGCCAAATGGGCCTGGGGGGTCGTGCCCTCGGCAGGGACGATCACCTGGCCCCCATACTGACGAATGGCGCGCTGCTTGGCTTCGCCGGTACCCGGACGGAGGATGGCGGTGAAGGGCAGACCCAGGCATCGCGCGAAGAAGGCCTCGGCGATGGCCGTGTTGCCACTGCTGCACTCGAAGAGCTTGGAATCCTTGCCGATAACTCCGTTCACCAATGCGCTCATGAGGAGCCCCCAGGCCACCCGGTGCTTGAGGCTCCCCGTGGGGCTCTTGGACTCCAACTTCACGTAGACTCTGGCGGGTCCAGGCGCCTCCAACCGCTGCAGGGGCGTGACCCCCGAGCGGACCCGCTCCTCCCACATCCGGCGGATGGCCTGACGCCGCCAGTCCATGTCGTCCTTGGCATCGGCCACCCGGATCCCCTGGGCCCAGGCCCGGGGCAGGCTCAGCGCCCCAAGTCCCGCAAGCCCCAGGCGGAGCAGGTCCCGGCGATGGAAGGGCAGCGGATGGTCGTGCATGGAGACTCCAGGACTGGAAGGTGGGTCGGCTTCCAGTGTGCCCCGGGAGGTCCCGTCGCGGGGCCTTCGGGCCATGGTGGAACACGTCCGTTCGATGGAATCCGACGAAAACGCTCGCAAGGGCTTGCGTGAACGGCTTGGATGTCCCATGTCCATCGGATTCCGATTGCCGAGGGGTGGACTCCTCGCTATGCTCACGGATTCACTTTTCCCCGAATGTTTCGGGCAACCCGAAAGGAGGTCAGCGATGCGAACACCTACGAACAACCCAATTCAGCAACTGGCTTCCGCAGGGCTTCACCGCTGATCGATTTCTTTCGGTTCATGGGTTCAGGCTTGGCGGCAGTCTCTGAGAACTCCTCGATCGCCATCTGAATTCAAGGACCCTCTTCATGGGCAATCCCAGCAGGCTGGACGCCAACGGCGTTCCCGTCTCCCTCTTTATTTCTCAATCCACCTGGGTGGAGGGCAACGCCCTCGCCCAGCTTCAACATGCTGCCCTTCTCCCCGGCATGCTCCGGGCAGCGGCCTATCCCGACCTGCACCCTGGCCGGGGCATTCCGGTGGGCGCGGCCTTTCTGGCCAAGGACCGTTTCTACCCCCACCTCATCGGAAATGACATTGGCTGTGGCATCGGCCTCTGGGCGACCTCCCTCTCCAGCCGAAAAATGAAAGTGGACCGGTGGCTGGGACGCCTCGACGGCATGGACACCCCCATGGGTAACGATGCCACACCGTGGCTGGAGGCCCACGGTCTTGAAGCAGGGAGCTTCGATCCAGCCCTCGGCACCCTTGGGGGAGGCAATCACTTTGCCGAACTCGTCAAAGTGGCCGAGGTCATGGATGCGGCTTCCTTCTCCCGTCTTGGGATGGATGCCCAGTTCCTTCACCTCCTTGTGCACACAGGCTCCCGTGGCCTGGGCGAGGCCATTCTCCGTGGCCATGCCGCCCAGCATGGTGCCAGGGCGCTGCACACCGAGACCGAAGACGCGGCGATCTACCTTCACAACCACGACCATGCCTGCCGCTGGGCTGCGGCCAATCGGTCCCTTGTCGCCCAGCGGTTCACGGCCTGTCTGAATGCCGAAGGCGCCAAGGTGTGCGACCGCACCCACAACAGCCTGAGCAGGACCGCCGAGGGTTGGCTGCATCGCAAGGGTGCCAGTGAAGGAGATGGGGGGCCCGTCGTCATCGCCGGCTCACGTGGGACTCCCAGCTACCTCGTTCAGCCCCATGTCGAAGACCCGGACAGTCTGAATTCTCTGGCCCACGGAGCTGGACGCAAATGGCAGCGCGGGGAGATGCGGGCTCGCCTGTCCCAACGCTTCCGCCCGGACCAGTTGCGCCAGACCGAGCTTGGGAGCCGTGTCATTTGCGGGGACAAGGATCTGCTCTACGAAGAGGCACCCCAGGCCTACAAGGACATCCACAGCGTGGTGGCGGATCTCCAGCTCTTTGGGCTGGCCACCGTCATCGCCCGCTTGCTGCCGGTGATCACCTACAAGACAGCCCTATAGCAGCCCTGACTCCACCCGAAGCGATTTCAAGAAACCAATGCGTTTCCTGAGTCGACCACCTGCAAACATCCCTGCCCGGCGAAGCCGAGCCTTTGGAAAGACACACAAGAACATGACGACCTGGATTCAAATCACCGCAGGGAGAGGCCCCGAGGAGTGCCAACGCGCCGTATGGCTGGCGTTGCAGGCGCTTGAGAAGGTGCTTCAGCAGGCGCAGCTTGACGTGAGGCTGCTCGATGCCACCCCTGGCGGCCGCCCCAATACCCTCCATTCCGCCCTGCTTGCGGTGGAAGGTGATGAGGCCGAACCGATGCTGGCTCGCTGGCAGGGGACGCTCCAGTGGGTCTGCCCCAGCCCCTTCCGCCCTCATTGCGGACGGAAGAACTGGTTCATCTCCATCGACACCTTTGAAAGCCCCCAGCACCTGGTTCTGAAGGAGGGTGACTTCAAACTCGAGACCCTTCGTTCCTCGGGGCCAGGAGGCCAGCACGTCAACAAGACCGAGTCGGCGGTGCGCATGACGCACCTTCCAACCGGACTCACGGTGACGGCCCAGGAGGAGCGATCCCAGCTGCAGAACCGGAGGCTGGCAACTGCCAGGCTCCTGGCCCTCCTGGAAACCCGAAACTCCGACCTCCAGCGGGAGCACCAGCAACATCGCTGGCAGTCCCACAACTCCCTGGAACGCGGGAACGCCATTCGCGTCTTCAGGGGCCCGGATTTCACGCCCGTTTGACCTCCGCGGGGGGGACCGCCTGCCCCACGCGGGGCGGATGTCCCCCTCGTGCTCCCCCATCGGGTGGCCAGGCAAGGCCAGGTCACCACGTCCGTTCCCCATTCAACAAGGAAAACCTTTTGCATTCAGCTTTCACCCTTACCCAGAACGAACTTCTGGATTTCTTGCTCCACGTGGCTCCCAAGCGGCCCGTCTTCATCTGGGGAGCCCCTGGGATTGGGAAATCTGCGCTCGTCCAACATTTTGCCGAGGACCTCGGCCTCCCCTGCGTTTCGCTGCTCGGAAGCCAGTTGGCACCGGAGGACCTCATCGGCGTTCCCCAGATCCAGGACGGCGTGTCCCGTTTCTGCCCTCCAAGCCAGATCGCCCGAAGGTCGCCCTACTGCCTCTTTCTTGATGAATTGAATGCCTGCAGCCACGAGGTCCAGAAGGCCTTCTACAGCCTGATCCACGAACGCAGGATCGGCGAGTATGCCCTACCCGAGGGGTCCGTGATCCTTGGGGCGGGAAACCGTGCCCAGGACAGCGCCATCGTGAAACCGATGTCCAGCGCCTTGATGAACCGGATGGTGCATGTGCACCTGCGGGTGAGCCACCGGGACTGGCTGCACTGGGCCTCCAA
>CAZPUI010000159.1:0-9709 GCA_964589695.1 uncultured Solibacteraceae bacterium
GTCGCAGGGTTCCAGAAGAACGTTCATCCTGCCGGCCTCGATCTTGGAGAGGTCCAGGATGTCGGAGATGAGGCTCAGCAGGTGGCGGCCTGCGGTCTGGATCTTGGCCAGATCCGGCACCAGTTCTTCCATGCCCCGGTCCTGGACCTCCGTGGCCAGCAGCTCGCTGTAGAGAATGATGGCGTTCAGGGGCGTGCGCAGTTCGTGGCTCATGTTGGCCAGGAAGGTGCTTTTCGCGCGACTGGCATCCTCCGCCCGCTGTTTCTCCTGGAGCAGTTGGGCGTTGGTGCGGGTGAGCTCCTCGCTGCGCCGCGCCACCTGTTCCTCCAGGTGCTCCTGGTGGTCCAGGAGCTGGGCGTCCCGGGCCTGGATCTGAGCGAGCATATCGTTCAAGGAATCCGTCAGGGCCCCGATTTCGCCCCCCTGGAGACGCTCCAGACGGAGGGTGTAGTCCTTTTCTTGGCTGATTTTACGCGCGGCCTCGGAGAGCTGGAGGATGGGATGGGTGACCTGGCGCTGGAGGAAGAAGGAGGCCAGGAGCACCAGGCCAAAACCCAGGAGGGCAATGCCGCCGAGCACCAGGGCGGCGTAGGTGAACCGCTCGTTGAGCTCGTCCAAATCCGCTCGGATGAAGATGGTCCCCACGAAGCGTTCCCCTCGGAAGATGGGCTGAAAGAGCTCCAGGGCGTGGGGCAGGAAACGATGGTGCTCTCCGGCGGGGACCTGGCTGGGGAACTCCCCGGCCGGATGGTTGGCAGGGTAGGCGGTGAAGAGGCGCCCCTCGTAGTCGTAGACGCAGGCCGCCCGGATGTGGGGATTGGACTGGAGACTGGAAAGGGTGATGGAGGCCGAATAGGGGACGCCGAAATCCAGGTCGGCATCAATGGCCTTGGAGGCGATCTCCGCATAGGTTCGGGTCGACTGCACCAGGGATTCCCGGATCTGGATCCGCTCAAAGACCAGGAAACCCCCGGCGCTGATGAGCACCGAAAGTCCCGTGACGAGGACCAGCAGGGCGATGATCCGGCGCTTCAGCGAGCTTTCTCGGGCGAAGGGATGCAATGGCGGGACTCCAGGGCGGTTATTCGACCACCAGGGCGTGTTTCAGCAAGTGGGGACTGGCTTCGAAATGGGGTTGGCGCAGGACCCCGAGGTTGACCTCCAGCCCGACCCGATCCCGGTTGGGGTTGAGCACCAGGTTGACCATCACCCCTCGCTTGGCGAAGCCCGGGGTGTCCGCCACCGTCACGATGGCGCGCCCCTTGGCCTTCTGGAGGATTTCCGCCAGCCTCCAGGACTCGGACTCGCAGATGAAGAGCAGGTCGCAGGCTTCAACGGCCCTGAGGTTGGGGACAGGGACGCAGCGCAGTTTGCGGGACTTCGGCCGGTCCAGGCCCTGTAACTCGCTCAGGTGGTTGTCGAAGGGCGAGGTGCCGATCACCCCGAGCACCAAGGGGCGGGCCCCCGGGTCATGCCCCGGGGGCCACTTGAGGTAGTCCGGCAGGATGTTGAGCAGACGGGCCTTGGCCTGGTATTCCATCAAGGTCGTGGGGCGCGAATCCTGGGGCACACCCCTCACGCCCCCCTCGGGGGATGAGGTGGAGGCAAGGATGCCCAAGGCTGCGACGACGACGCTGAGGAAGGTTGGCATGGAGGAACGATGATTCCTATCCAGCCTGGTATCGGCGAAAGGTCATCCTGGGTGAGTTTGGGGCCCGGGGACCCTTGACCTTCCTATTTGCCGAAGATGGTGATCCCGTAGAACTCCGGGTCCCGTGGGGCTGCGCTGTTCCAGTCCCCGAAGGCGTGGCTGGAATCCGTGCGGTAGTGGAGCCGATAACTGCCTTTGGGTAGTTTGAGCAGGCGATCCACCATGCGGTTCTTGGAACTGCCACCGGCGTGCACGCCCTTCTCGTCCTCCATGGACCAGATGCGCTTGCCCTGGGCATCCTCGATCCAGCCGAGGTCGGCCCATTCCCCCGAGCTGTTTTCGCCGAGGGCGTAGATGCGCACTTCTTGGTCACGCTTGAGTTCCAGGCTGATGTGGCGATCCTGGTCGTTCTCCATGCGCACGAGCTGGGCCAGGGCGCCTTCGGGTTGCGTGGCTTCCATGAGTTTGAAATTAGGTAGGTCCGCGTCCTGGGGCAGGGCCAGGGTCAGGCCGTAGAGGCCTGGATCGATGGGTGGGGCACTGTTCCAGTCCGCAGGGGAATGGGAGTCATCCGTGGCATAGGTGGCCACATATTCGCCTGCGGGCAGGGTGATGGTTTCTGTCACCCGCCGGTTCTTGCGGTTGCCGCCCCCGAATTTGGCCGTGGAAGTATCCATCTCCCAGACCCGGGCCCGGGTGCGGGCATCCAGGATCCAGGCACCGTCCACCAGATCGCTGCCCCGCTGCCCCTCCCCCTGGGCGTAGATATGGATGGCGGCGGGTTTGGTCAGCCGGAAGGCCTGGGTCAGGTAGCTGTTGTCCCCCACCTTGGTGAGGGAGACCACGATGTTCTTCCACTTGAGGGGGGCCTCGAAGCGGACGATGTCCTTGGCGTCCTGGGCCTCGGCGTAAAGGTCCATGCCGTAGCTGTCCACCAGCTTCTTCCACTCCCGGGAGGGGGGCACCCGTGAATTGCGGAAGAGCGACCAGTCTTCATCCTGCTGGGTTTGGGCCCGATCCTCCGTCCCCATATCCCGGCGGTTGACGTTGAAGCTGTACTGGACGAACAGGGTCTTCTGGCCGAAGGCATGGTTGGCGAAGTAGGCCTCGTAGCTGCCCTTGGGAAGATCCAGGTAGGTGTCCGTGAGCCGACCGTTCCGACCATTGTTATCGGGCACACTGGTTTCAGGGGTCATCTCCCACACCAGCTCCCGGGTGGCGGCATTCAGGATCCAGCCATAGGCGAACATGGTTCGAGGGGCGAAGCGGCTCTCCTTGCCACCCCAGCCGCCCCCGCGGATACAGAGGTGCAGGCGCATGTCCCGGGGGAGGCTGAAGCCCTGCTGGCGCACCTCGGCGTTGCGCAGGTCCTTGAGGGACACGACGCCCTGTTCTGAACCGACAGGACCTGCGGTGAGGGGAGGCTTGGGCTTGGCCTTGCAGCCGAAGGTGGTGAGGACCAGCGCCGAGCCGGCCATGAGGGCCAGGACCGTCACCTGCAGGGAGAAGGTGAGTCGGGGAGACAGGGACATGGGAGCTCCTTCATCGGGCACTTCCCAAGCTAGGGACATCCTTGGCCCAAGGCGCCCTTCAATCGGTGAATTGGGGGAAGAAATCGGCCGGTGGAAGTTCGGTCGTTTCCGTTCAGGGGGGACCGTCCGGCCGCGACAAACAACATGGAATACCAATCGAGGATCAATGCGCGGCCTCTGCGACAGCACGCATGCGTGCTGTCCTTGACCCCCGCATTGGCTGCCACCCCCTGAACGCATTCGTTCGACCGGGGCGAGGCCTGGGCGGGCTGTTACACAACCGTTACAGCATCCATGCCCTCCAGGCGCCATGCTCTGGGTGTCGTCAACGTTCCTTGAATCCTTCCCGAGGGAGGCTTGCCATGGCCCTGTCCCCGTCCATTCCCATTCCGCTCTTCCTGGCCGCCCTGACCCTGGCCCCGGGGATCAAGGTCGGGACCGTGGGCTCCAACCGACCCGGCCTGGACCCAGGGGCGGTTCCGGATCTGCTCCAGAAACGGCTCGCCAAGACCCTTCAGGATCGGGACGGACTCCCCCAGGCCTTCATCCTGCGCCTGGTTCTGAACAGCCAAGGCATGGTGATGGCGGTTTCCATGGATCCCGGAGGGGGGAAGCCCGTGACGGACCTGTTGGCGGAGGTGAAGTCGTGGCGCTTCAGTGCCTGGCACCATCCAGGGCTCACGGTGCTCAAGGTGCCCGTTCGGTTGGAGGCCTGAGGACCCTCAGGCCTCGCGCCAAGGGAAGTCATCCGGGTCTTAAGGTCTAACGGGGGGATCCGATGGGCCCGGGTGACTTCCCCCATACCGCTGGGCCCCCAGCTGTCGGCCACTCGGCCCGGAAACCGGGGTGAGGCTTGAAGGGAGGCTATGCTTGCCGTCCTGGAGGCAACCATGAGCGAACAGAAGCCCCGCACCGAGGAATTCAAACTGGACGGCGGCAAGGTGCTGGACAAGGTCAAGGAAATCATCCACGCCGGCAATGTCCGTCGGATCGTTCTGAAGAACGAAGAGGGGAAGACCCTGATGGAAATCCCCCTCACCTGGGGCCTGGTGGGGGCCGCCCTGCTGCCCATCTTCGCGGCCGTAGGCGCCCTGGCGGCCCTGGTCACCCGCATGGTGATCGTGGTGGAGAAGGTGGACGACTAGTTAATCAATCCTGCCGTCCAAGTGGTTTTGCGGGGGCGGTGCCCGGGCCGGTGGTTGGGTGGTCAGGTTGTATAGAAACGGCCTAGATTAGGCCGTTTCTCCAATGGGCAGGCAGTGCTGAACCTGTTCTCGACCGCAGCTGCTGCAGATGTAAACCAGGACAAGTTCGCCGCCTAGGACATGGCTTGGGCCCTGCACCTTGAGTTCCCCACCACAGGGACACTTGGGTCGATGCTTAGCTTGCATAAATCCCCCTCCGGGGCAGGCGCGTTCGCAGTCTGAACGTGCGCCCATTGGATGTAAGGGGTGACATCCTCGTGACCTGAATTTCCTGTACTCGGACCTGGAAATAATCGGTGCCAGGGTGGTCTGCTCAGACCTTTTTCATGGGCGATTGCTTGCATCCGGGCCAACAGTGATCGAATCATTCTTTTAAGCCCGCGACGGACTTCGGGGCATGCCTCAGACCTGCCCAGGCGCGGAGAGCCAGGTATGAACCGCTGAGAACCCCGAAGATGATGCCGGCCACGGAGGTCGCTGAGGTGCGAAGGACCCTGCATGAACAGAACGACCGCCCGGGGGCGGTCGTTCGTCGGACCAAAGGTCTATCTATTCGTCGGCATTCCCGGCCACGGCCACGGCCACGCCGCGGATTTCCGCCACGGGCGCGTCCGGGACCCGTTGGACCATTTGCTTGGGCGGGGTCTGGATCGTCTTCCGCTCCATGAGGAGGTGCACCATCTCGCGGTTGGACTGGATGTCCTTGCCGGCCTGCTGGAAGACCTCTTCGGGGGTCATGGTGAGCTGGGCCACGCCATCCTTCATGGCCTGGGCCGCCACATCCGCCGCCTCCCGGGGGAAGACCTCCACATCGTCCATGCTGGGCATGATGTGGTCCACATCCAGGCCCCGGGCCTCCTGGGAACGGGCCAGGGAATGGGCTGCGGCGATGGCCATGGTGTCGGTGACCCTGTTGGCCCGTACCATGAGGGCACCCTTCAGCAGGCCCGGGAAGCACATGGAGTTGTTCACCTGGTTGGGGAAGTCGCTGCGTCCCGTGGCCACGATGTAGGCACCGGCATCCTTGGCGTCGTGGGGGTAGATCTCCGGGACCGGATTGGCGCAGGTGAAAACGATGGCTTTCTCCGCCATGGCGCTGATCCACTCCTTCTTGACCACATTGGGACCGGGGGTGGACAGGGAACAGAGGATGTCCGCGCCCTTGCAGGCCTCCAGGATGTTGTCCACCCGCTGGGGGTTCGTGTGCTGGCAGATCTCCCACTTGCGGTAGAAGCGGGGGTCGTTCCGGATATCGTCCCGGCCCATGTGGAGGCCGCCCTTGGTGTCGAAGGCGATGACATTCTTCGGATCCAGGCCCTCCGCCAGCATGAGGCGGATGATGGTGGCATTGCTGGCCCCGGCCCCGTAGAAGACGGCCTTCACGGACTTCCAGTCCTTGCCGGCCAGCTTGATGGCGTTGATCATGCCCGCCAGGGTCACGCAGGCCGTGCCCTGGGCGTCATCGTGCCACACGGGGATGCCGCAGTCCTGGAGCTCGTCCAGGACCTTGAAGCAGTTGGGCTGGCTGATGTCCTCCAGGTTCACGGCGCCCACGGAGGGGGCGAGCATGCGCACAAAATCGATGGTCTTTTGGGCGGAGTGCTCGTGGGGGGCCTTGGGATTGAAGTTGAAGCCCGCCTTGTGGCTGTCCTTCTCGCAGTGGGTGTTGATGCAGAGGGCCATGGCATCGATGCCCCCCAGGTAGTACATGAGGAAGGCCTTGCCCTCCATCACCCCGAGGCCGCCGCTGGGGGTGCAGTCCCCGTCCCCCAGCACCCGGGTGGAGTCCGAGACCACGGCCACCAGGTTGCTGCGGTTGGAAAGTTCATAGGAGCGCAGGTTGTTCTCCCGGATGGCGGTGGAGATGGCTGACACACCTGGGGTGTACCAGACCCCGAACCAGCCGAAGCCGTAGATTCCGGCCTTGGGCACGGTCATCATCTTGCCGCCGTAGAACTGGTGGGCCTCCAGGGCCAAGCGCTTCAAAAAGACGGTTTGGGCCTTGGCCACCTCGCCGGGGTTGAAGTCGGCCGGGAAGAGGCTCTTCAGGTTGGTGAGGTCGAGGTAGGACGGGAACTTCATGACACCTCCATGGGGTCGGGTCCATTGGATCGGGGGATCTGGGGCGGTATGGTACTGCGATTGCCAAAAACAGACCTCTGGTTTTGCACTTTGTAGGGTTGCTGGCCGATGGAACACCTGATCCCTTTCGGAGCTTCCCATGGTTCTGTCCCGCCTGCTGATCCTGCTGCTGGGTTGCTTGGTGGGTTGGGCCCAGGCTCCCGAGCGCGGTCTGCCCATGATGCGGACCTACCTGGCGCCGGAGTACGGAGCCCACAGCCAGAACTGGGCCATCGCCCAGGATCCCCGGGGCCTCGTCTACGTGGGCAACTACGCGGGTCTGCTGGAATTCGATGGGGTGGCGTGGCGGTTCCATGCCACACCCCGGAAGGCCATCGTGCGTTCCCTGGCGGTGGATCCTGCGGGGCGGGTCTTTGTGGGCACCGTGGGCGAAATCGGCTTTTTCGCGCCAGACGCTCGTGGGCGGTTGGCCTTCACGTCCCTGAACGACCTTGTGCCCGCGGGGGACCGGGAGTTTGCGGATGTCTGGCAGACCTTCTGGACGCCCGAAGGGGTGCACTTCTTCACCCCCCAGGCCCTCTTCGTGTATGCCCAGGGTCGGATCCGGACCCTGAAACCCACCTCGGCCCTGAGCAAGGCCTTCGAGGTGGGGGGACGCCTCCTGGTGCGGCAGGTGGGGGTGGGGCTCATGGAGGTGTGTCAGGGGACCCTCCAAATCCTTCCGGGTACCGAAAGGTTCGGCACGGAGCGGATCTATGCCCTCCTCCCGGGCTCCCAGCCAGGAGAGCTGCTGCTGGGTACCCGGACCCAAGGGCTCTTCCGTTACGCGGATGGGCGCCTCCAGCCCTTTGACGCCGAGGCCACGGACTACCTTAAGCAGCAGCTCGTGTACACGGGGACCCGCCTGAAGGATGGCACCTTGGCCTGGGGCACGGTCCTGGGGGACTGGTCCTTATGGATGACGAAGGCCGCACCCGGGCCATTCTGGACAAGTCCTGTGGCCTCCCCAGCGCTTCGGTGTATTTCATCCATCCCGACCGCCAGCGGGGCTTCTGGCTGGCCCTGGAAAACGGCGTCGTCCATGTGGAATGGCCGGGGCAGGGCACCCTCCTGGGTGATCGGAGTGGGCTCAGCGGCAACATCTACCAGGTGCACCGGCACCGGGGGCACCTGTGGGTGGGCACCTCGGAAGGGGCCTTCGAATTGCAGGGGGCAGAAGGGAAGGGGCCCTTCAGGATGGCGCGGTTCCGTCCGGCGGAAGGGATCCGGAATCAGACCTGGGGCTTCCTCTCCCGGGGCGATACCCTCCTGGCGGCCAACAACCTGGGGGTGTACGCCCTGGCGAACGGCAAGGCCCGGCTCGTCCTGGCCACCCCCAAGATGCCCATGATCCTGGCGGCCTTCCGGGACCAGCCCGACCGGGTCCTGGTGGGCTACATCGATGGCATGTCCTCCATGCGCCGTCAGGGGGGGGCCTGGGTGGACGAGGGTCTGATCCCTGGCATCCAGTCCGAAATCCGTTCTTTCCTGGAGGTGGAGTCTGGCACCTTCTGGTTCGGGACCCTGGCCTCGGGGGGGGCGCTGCGGGTGACCTTCCCCCCTGGGTGGCAGGGCGGGTCGAAGGGACCAGGCCCGAAGGTGGAGCGCTTCGGCGAGGTGGAAGGCCTCCCCGTGGCCGGGGAGAAGCGGGTGTTTCGGGCTGGTGGACAGCTCTGCGTGGGCACGGGCCAGGGCCTCTTCCGTTTTGATCCCGCCCGGCGACGTTTCCACCGGGATCCCGAACTGGCGCGCCTCCTGCCGGAACATCGACAAAGCATCCTGGAAGCCGTGGAGGACTCCGAGGGGCGCCTCTGGTTCGAAGCCGAAGGGGAGGGGGCTGGGCCGGCGGTTGCCGGGGCCGCGGTGCCCACGGGCGGGGGCCGTTACCGCTGGGAGACCACCCTGCTGAATCGCTACCAGGGGATCTCCAAGCTGGCGGTCCTGGCTGAGGAAGGTGTGGTCTGGTTCTCGGCCAGTGACCGTCTGCTGCGGCTGGAGACCCGGAGCACCCCGGATCTGTCCCAACGATTGCCGGTGCTCCTGCGCCGGGTGACGGCGGGGGCCGATCGGCTCCTTCTGGAGGGTGGTTCCCCTCACGGCCCCTTGGACCTGCCTTACGCCGAGAACCGCCTGCGTTTTGAATTCGCCCTGCCTGCCTACGATCACACCGCCGGGAACCGCTACCAGGTGCTGCTGGAGGGACTGGACCGGGACTGGTCCCCCTGGAGGGCCGAGACCTACAAGGACTACACCAGCCTGTCCGAGGGGCGGTACCGTCTGCGGGTGCGGGCCTTGAACAGCCACGGCATGCCCAGTGGCGAGGCCACCTTTGCCTTCCGGATTCTGCCTCCCTGGTACCGGTCGTGGTGGGCCCTGGGGACCTATGGTCTCCTGGTGCTGGGGTCGGGCTATGCCATCGTCCGCTGGCGTTCCCTCAGGCTGGAGGCGGAGAAGCGCGTCCTGGAGCGGAAGGTGCAGGAGCGCACGGAGCATCTGGAAAAGCTCAACGCCATCGTGAAATCCATCAACGGGAAGCTGGACCTGGAGGAACTGCTGGAGGCCATTCTCCAGGAGACCCGGGTCATCCATGGCGCCGACAAGGCCGTGGCCCTGGTGCGGGACGAGGCATCCAGTTTCAGGGTCCGGGCCTGCCGGGGCTGGGAGCTGGGGGAACTGGAAGGGGTGGCCCTGGACCTGGCGTCCACGGAGGCGAGGTACACCCAGGAGGCCCAGGAGATCCGGGAGGATATCTTCGTCATCCGGGATCTGGCGGGGCGGCCCGGGGCCACCCATGTGGACGCCTTTGGGGTCCCCATGGCCATGCTGGTGGTGCGCATCGTCCTGGAGGGGCAGGTGGAAGGCTACTTCGTCTTCGACAACTACCACCGGCCCGATGCCTTTGATGACCACGATGTGGAGCTGCTCACGGGCCTGAAGGAGCACTTCCTGTCCGCCCTGGCCAAGGCCCGGGTCCTGGAACGCCTCCGGATGGCCAAGGAGGAGGCCGAGCGGGCCACCCGGGCCAAGAGCGAATTCCTGGCCAACATGAGCCACGAGATCCGTACACCCATGAATGCCATCCTGGGCTTCTCCACCCTGGGGCAGCGGCTGGAGGGCTCCCCCCCGCCCCGCCACTATTTCCAGAAGAGCGCCAAGGCCGGGCAGTCCCCACGGGGGAACGTCAAACACATCCTGGACTT
>CAZPUI010000160.1:0-9652 GCA_964589695.1 uncultured Solibacteraceae bacterium
GGACGGCGGCAACGCCTGGCGCGGCATGGTCTTCGGTATGACCAGCCGCCTGCCCTGGAGCGGAGATCCCAGCAGCCTTTGGGCCTTCTGGGACCAGGTGGGCCTGCCGGACCTGGCCATGGTGGGCTGGTGGAGCCCCACCTGCCCCGCCAAGACCGACCATCCGAAAGTCCTGGTGACGGCCTACCGCGGAACCAAGCGCAGCGTCTTCGCCCTGGCCAGCTGGGCCGAAGGCGACACCACCGTGAAGCTCATCCTGGACCCCAAGGCCCTGGGCCTCGACCCCGCCCAAGTGAAGCTCCGGGCCCCCGCCATTCCGGGCTTCCAGGAGGCCCGTACCTTCGGCCCCGGGGAACCCATCCCGGTGCCCAAGGGCAAGGGGTGGCTGCTGGTGGTGGAATAGCTTCAGGTCAAACCACATCCCTCGATCAGGGAACCAGGGATGCCCACCCAGGGTCAAAGCCACGGCAGGCCTTCCCAAGGGTCAGGTAGTTGCCATAGACCTCGGCGAGGAGCACCCGTGGAACCTCACGGAGGGGCACTTCCCTGTTGGGGTGGTTGCGACGTCCCTTCTGACCAAGGAAGGCCATTGTCTTCAGGGCCACCGGTACGTTCGACTCGGGCAGGGTGTTGCCCGTGAATCCGATGTAAACCTTAATTCCAGCCCTCGCGAAGTCCTTGAAATACGCGTCATAGACACCCCAATCCTGAATGGGGACGCGTTGGTAGCCCAGCTTCGTGAAGGCGGTCCTCAGCGTGAAGGCGTTACTCACCCAGCCCAGGCGGTCCGAAATTTCGATCTGCCCTTCCTCCAGGTGGGGTAGTTGTGCGGGGCGGTCCATCTGGGGGAAGAGGGGCTTGACCTTGTAGTCCTTGAAATGCTGCCTCCATTGGGCCGCATCCGCGGGAGCGAGCAGGATGGCATGGGCGAGATGAACCCCTCCGACCACCTCAGGCAGGTCTCGGTCCTTCAGATCCAGGAGGCTGCCATCCTCCAGGGGTCGGAAGGACTGGCCCGTCCCATCCATCCACACCAGGTGTTGCGCCAACCTTCCGACGATGGGGTGTGAAAAAACGAATTCCTTCCATTCCGCCACGGACCATGTGCGCTGAACACACATGGATTCATAGAGCCGGGCTTGCTGGAGCCCAACCACCTGCCGGAGTTCCTTCTTGCAGAGGTTGAACTGGGCCTTGGCCTCCCTGGATTTCTCTGGATCATCGGTCTTGTTGGGCTCTGGGAGACTGCTCAACAGCTTGCCATCTGCATTTCTCAATTCCAGCTTGAGGTCCCCGGTCAAGGTAAGGACAAAGTGGCGTGGTCCGAAATCCAGCACCTGCGGCCCTGGATCGCCGAACCCTGCCGTGGGAACGGTTCGATCCTCCAATTCCTCCGGGGTCCAGCCTTGGCGCTCGGCGAGGTCCTGCACAAGCTGTTGGGCCTTGGCCTGGATGGACGCCGTGCGATGGCGGCGCGCCACCCCAAGCAGCAATTGGATGGCGGGGGGCTGGTCCATCACCGAAAGGGCTTCAAGCATGGCCTCGATTTGCCCTCTCCGGGTGGGGTGGTCCCGCATGAAACCGCGGACGAGGGCCACGACCTCCACGGCCGGTGCCCCCCAGATCAGGGCCAGGATTCCCTTTTCACCGATGGCACTGCCCAGGTAGACACCCAGGTGTTCCTTCTTCAGTCGCTCCAGCACCATTTCCTCAAGATTCGCAGGCAGACCAACACTTCCAGGGGCGCTGGAAAAGCCCTGATAGAAAGCTAAATGCCGGGGAGCCTCGGCCCGGGCATAGGCTTGGGCCTCAGCCAAGGTGGGGGACAGGGTGTCCTGGGCGATGAAGGCTTTGAGGATGAACACCCCCAGACGCTCCCGGTCCGAGGGTTCCAGGAGCCCAAGGTAGCGTTGGAGCAGAGGCGTGGCTGCAGGCTGCTTCAGCTTGCAAGCCAACGTGATCCACCATTGAAGCACCTCGGGTGCCACCGCCTCGCCACTGCGCCACCTCAAGGTGGGCATGGCGTTGAAGGGAAACCACTCCAAACCCTTGGGGGGTTTGGCCTTCAGGCCCGAACAGGCTTCCAGGTGCAATCGCTCTGGCCCCAAATGTTCTGATAGGTCCTCCCCCAAGGCCTCCAGCGCGGTCAAGAGGGCCGCGCGGACCGTCTCCCGGGCCTCCTTGGCCAGGGCAGCCCTCAGGGCGGGTGCAGCGCCCGTGCACCCCAGGGCGCCGAGCCATTCCGCTGCGACGGCCCTCACTTCACCCTTCGTGGATTGGAGGGCCTCCATGATCCGAAGCTCGATGCCAGGAACCCTTCGCAAGGCCTCCTGGGCCTCAGCCCGATGGGTCTTTCCCTCACCCAGGGCCAGGGTGAGGAGGGCGTTGACCAGCCGGGGAGGCAGGCCAGGGAAACAACGAATCACCTCCAAGGTGAGGGCCTGGGACATGCGGCCATGAGGGCAAAGCACGAGCCCAAGGCCCTGTTCCAGGAACTCGGGATGGGCCGCAAAAAAGGGCCAGATGGATACTGGGGGAAGATCCTCCAGGAGTGTGGGCCATCTGAAATAGGACTCCTCAAGGCAGGCCATGGCGATGGCCTCGATGGGATGTCCACCTCGAAGGAAGGCCTCTTCCAGTTGCCTCAACTCCAGACTCTCGGGTCCTCGGTGGGCTCGGCATTGCCTAAATTCAGCCTGATCCCAGAAATGGGATAAGGGGCGCGGGGATCCGCTAATCAGGCGCAGGACCTGATCTATTCCAAAATCGGGGCGAGCCAGAATTCGTCCCCGATGACCTACGATTTCCCGTTCGTCGTGCGAGAACCCCCCTTTTTCCAGTCCATTCAGCTTGTCCACAATCCGAACAAGGTCCGATTCCCGAATGCCTTTAAGATGCTCGTACTGTTCCTTCTCTTGGGTCCACGGATGTTGACGGGTTCGGTTCTCCTCCGCTTCCCGTTCCGCTGCCCGTCGCCGACCCTCCACAAGGTCCCGATGGTGCTCCGAGAGCCAGGTGATGACCTCTGCCTGAAGCTGCATCTCGGGCAACACGTGAAGGGGTGGCAGGTTGGACACTTCGACTTGAAGGGCCGTGGGCCCCGAAGCAAGGGCGTCCAGGGCCCGTTGGAGGGCCTGCCGGAGGCCCTGGTTGTGAGCCTCGCTTAGAGCTGTCTGCAGCAGGATCGCTCCTGCTTCACCCCCAAGGCTGCCCAGCAGGTCAATGGCCCGAAGTTTGTGGCTCGCTTTTCCCTCCACCAACACCCGCCCTAAAAACGCCACCCTTTGGCTAGGCTCAATGGCCTCAAGGCCCTGTAACGACGCAGCCCGAACCTGCCTGCTGTCGTCCATGGCCAACAGAACCAGGATCTCCCCGTAGGTTTCCACCAAGGGTAAGCCACCCAATCTTCCGGCCAGGACTGCGCGACCCTGGGCATCCAGGTGTGTGGCCAGGGATGCCACGGCTTCAGGGTGGGCCAACAGGTAGGCATCCAGACCCATCAACCCGAGCAGCGGATCCAGCTTAAGGGTGTTGGGGACCTGGAGTCGTCCGAACACAAAGTCCAGGCACAGGGAACCATCCAATCCCTCCTCCCGCAGGGCGCGATCCAGGGCGACCAAGGAGAGCCATGGGAGAGCTTCCTCCAGGGGTGGTCGAGAGCCCCAGCCTTCTTGAACGACCGTCAACGCATCCGAAAGCAGGTAGTGCAGCCATTCGGGAATTCGGGATCCCCCAGTTCGGCGCAGGGAGCACCCCTGATCCGCCGCGGCCATCACCTGTCCCAGGCGCCTCAACACCTGCCAATGCTCGTTTCGAAGACCACGGTAGAACTCGCCCCTCAGCTTGAGGCTGCCTTCTCCCAATTGATTGGCCGTGTAATTGTTCCCGAAGAGCATGGTGGTGCCGCTGCCCGGCCTCCCCAGCCATTCCCCCGCATCCCCGCGATGCTTGGCGAGATCCTGAAGGACCAGCGCATCCTCACCCCCATGGACAAAGGCATAGGCCCGTTTCCCAAGATCGGCACCCACGCGGCTCAGGGGTTCAAGGGCCCGGCGCAGTTCATCCCCTTCCTCTCCATCGGGCATGAGAAAGCTATTGATTTGAAGGGTCGGCATCGGTCACCACGCATGGCTCAAGGTGGAAAGGTTGTGGGTATGGAAATTCTGTCCTTGCCGTGCCGTCATCATCAACCGGCAAGTGGTTGTCGACCCAGATGGGACAACGACCATCATCCAGTGCAAGCCCTTGAAGCTTGGCGATCATTGGGGCGACCCTCCCACATGAAGACCTTTTACGGTTCGCGGGCATCCGACCCTTTCCATTCACGCAAGCAGCAGGCACACGAAGACGTTGAGACAGCTTTCCACAAAAATGCGATCGGCTATATTTAAATTTCGCAATTTTATCTATTACAGGTTTTTTCCATCACGCTACCGGATTTACCACCGTTGTGGAAGCCATCGTCGCCACCTATGTTGAAGCAAACCATCCTAGGAGCATCCGTGAAAAAACTCACCATTCGCAAAGAAACCCTCTCTGCCCTTTCGGCGGATGCAAGCTCCGATGTTGCGGGTGGCGGCGTGCGGACCAATGAAGACACCAACTGCATGAGTTACGACCCCACGTGCAACCGGACCTGCGCACCTTCCTGCCGGCAAACCTGTGCAGCGTGCACAAACACATGCAACACGTGTGGCTGCAATCCAATCCCCACCCTCCAGCCCGCCTGCGAAACACAATTCAACACAGAGTGCTATCCTTGCTCCTCCCCAGGCCATATGTGTTAATTTCTTAACGATAGACCAGGAAAACCGTTCCGGCTGAATCGTAGCGCTGATTCAGCCGGATCTTCATTAAAAGGCCAGCGTTCAAAGGGTACAACCGTAGCTGCTGGCTGCGATGACCGGGGTCAGGATTCCAGGTTTCAGCCCCTTGGGAAGTGCGGGCTAAGCAGTGTGGAAGCGTTCCGCGTCGCCGGGCGCTCGCCTTCCACCCACCCTGGTCCCCGCTCCTTCAAATGCTCCGCCATGCGGCCCCGCCACAGGGCCAGGCGCAGTCCGTGGGTGGTGTCCTCCGCCAGGTTGCGGGTTTCGCCGGGATCCTGGACCAGGTCGAAGAGCAGCTCCCGACCGCTCCGGCGGTAGAAGGCGTACTTGGTGCGCCCATCCGTGAGACCGCACCAGTCGTTCTCCAGGCCATAGGTCTGGGCATGCTCCAGGTCGATCCAGGGCCGCCAGGGGGCCTTGGGGTCCCGCACCAGCTCCAGCAGGCTGCGCCCGTCCACGGCCGCGGGGAGGGGCGCCCCTGCGGCGTCCAGCAGGGTGGGCAGCACATCCCGTAATTCCACGACTTGATCCAGGCGGGCCCCCCGGGCCAGCCCTGCCTTGAGGCCCTTGGGCCACTTCACGAGGAAGGGCACGTGGACGGAGCCCTGCAACGGGTAGGTCTTCCGCCAATGGTGGTGGTCCCCCAGCATGTCGCCATGGTCCGAGGTGAACAGGATGAGGGCGCGATCGTAGAGGCCCCGCCGCCGCAGGGCCTGGAGGAAGCGGCCGATCTGGGCGTCCAGGAAGGACACGGCCCCGTAGTAGGCCCGCCGCGACCTTTGGGCATGCGCCTCGCCGAAGTCCCCGTAGGCCGCATCCGGCCGGTCCCTCCCTGGGGCCTGGCCGTACCCGCGGCTCCAGTCCCCCTGGTGGGTGGCGGGGACCTGGGCCTGGGCGTACCGGTCCCAGTACCTCGGCGGCGGATCGTACGGGCTATGGGGACGGGCGAAGCTCACCTTCAGGAAGAGCGGATTCTGCCCCCGGTAGTGGTCCACGTAGTCGATGGCGGTCTGGGCCGTCCACCGCGTGGGGTGGAGTTCCTCCGGCAGGGCGTAGGGCGCGGCATCGTGGTCGTTCCACCCGAGGCCCGTGGCATCCGGGTCCAGGTGGGGGGCCCTGAGCCGGAACCACTGCCGGTAGTCGCTGACGAAGTCGGGGCTCTCCATGCGGCCGCTCTCGTCCAGCAGGGTGCCGTGGAAGCCGTGGAGGGCGCGCTGGGGCGCCCAGTGCATCTTGCCAATTCCGAAGGTGTGGTAGCCCGCCTCCCGCAGCAGTCGGGGCATTTCCACCGGGTAGGAGGGGGCCACCTTGCCGTAGCCCAGGAGACCGTGATGCCACGGGGACTGGCCCGTGAGCAGCCCCGCCCGGGCCGGGGTGCAGCTGGGGGTGGACGCGTAGCCCTGGGTGAAGGTGACCCCGTCCCGGGCCAGGCCATCCAGGTGGGGCGTGGCGATTCTGGGGTTGCCCATGCAGCCCAGGGCATCCGCCCGGTGCTGGTCCGTCATGATGAGGAAAATGGGCGGAGGGGCCCCTTCGGCACCCTCCAGGAGCGAAGGGGCCCCCAGGGCGGCGGCGGATCCCGCCAGGAAATCCCTGCGGTGCAGGGTCATGGCAGCAGGCTTCGGAAGGTGGGGGCCGCGTGGTCCAGGAAGCGGCGGTAGGCGCGGCAGAAGTGGTTGTGGCCGCCGTCCCGGGGGTCCCGGAGCCGGTCCTTGGGGCAGCCCCCGTGACAGTGGTTCAGCCAGGGGCAGGTCTGACATTCGCTGTCCAGGTCGGCCTTGGCTCGGCCGAAGGCCGCCTGGCGCGCCCCCTGGAGCACCTCCACCAGATCGTGGGTATGGACGTTGCCCAGGTGGTGGTGGTCCTCCACGAAAAAGTCGCAGGAGAACAGGTCCCCGTTGTGCTCCACCACCAGGTAGTCCCCGCAGTGCGCGGTGAAGGTGCACTCGGGACTCCGGACCCCCGCGAATCCCGCAAAGAGGGCCTCGAAGGTGCGCACGGAGGCCACCGGGCGACCGTTCCGGAACTCCGCCTTCCAGGCTTCGAAGACCTCCACCAGGAAGTCCCCGTAGGCCTCCGGGGACACACTCCAGGGCGCCGCCCTGCCCGGGTCCTGGGGATCCGTTTCCAGCACCGGGATGAACTGGATCCAGTCGAAGCCCAGGTCCCGCAGGTAGCGGTACACCTCGGCCCCCTGGGGCGCGGAGTGGGCGGTCACGCAGGCCAGGGCGTTCACCGCCACCCCCTCCCGGAAGAGCATCCGGGCGACGGCTTCCACCTTCGCATGGGTGGGCTTGCCCGACTTGGCCCGTCGGTGCATGTCGTGCACCGAGGCTGGACCATCCAGGCTGAGCCCCACCACCATCTGGTACCTGCGCAGGAAGCGGGCCCACTCAGGATCCAGGTGGAGTCCGTTGGTCTGCAGGCTCAAGGATACTGGCTGCCCCTGGCCATGGACCTGGCAGAGCTGGACCACCCGCTTGAAGAAGTCCAGGCCCTGGAGGGTGGGTTCACCACCCTGGAAGCAGATGGCCACCTCCCGCCCCGGAGCGAGCACCTGGCGCAGCAGCGCCTCCAGGGTCGCGGGTGCCATGGTGTGCCTGCGGGCCTCGGGGTACCGCGCCGCCTTGCCCAGGTAGAAGCAGTACGTGCAGTCCAGGTTGCAGTCGGGCCCCGAGGGTTTCACCAGGAGGCTGAGCGGGCCCTCCATGCCGCTCCTACCGGCGCTTGGTGATGGCGATCTCGTACTGGTGCGAGCCCGCAATGACGATGGTGGTGTGGTCCGCGGGATGGTTCACCAGGTAGCCCCCGGCACCCTCCACGGCCTTGCAGCAGATCTCGTAGAGCTGGTCCTCCACACTGGGATCTCCGGGTTCAATGGGGAGCTTGAGCTTTCCTTCTTCCGACATGGCGTCCTCCTTCAGGTAGAAACCTAGGGCATCGCAAGCCGAGGCGCTATCGGAAAACCACGCCATCCCGCGCCTCCGTGTGCACACGGAGTTCGAACACATCCGGCCGAGCGTAGTGGCCGGCCGTGTCCATGACCAGGTGGCCCCGGGTGACTTCCGTGGGGTCCAGGTCCGCCACCAGGATGCAGGGCTCCAGGGCAGGACCCGCCAGGTACCGGGCATCGGGGGCGAGGATGGCACTGCCCCCGGCCTTCAGACGCCCTTCGGGCATGGTGGACAGCAGGTCCCAGGCGGGTCCCTGGTGCAGCCCCAAGGTGCGGAGCCCCTCCAACACCTCCTGCCGGTCCAGGGTGCAGCCCGCCGCCAGCACAAAGCACTGCCCCTCGAAGGCGTAGGTGCGACTGGCCAGCTGATGCAATTCCCCCACCGCCGGCCACTGGGCCACATGCACCAGTTCCCCCTTGGCGTGCATGGCGGCCCGGGCCAGGGGCATCCAGTGCTCCCAGCAGATCAAGCCCCCCAGAACCCCGTAGTCCCGCGCCAGGGTGGCCAGGGTACTGCCATCCCCCTGACCCCAGATCAGGCGTTCGGTGTAGGTGGGCATGAGTTTGCGGTGGGGGGCCCACTGCTCCCCATCGGAGGCCAGGAAGAGCTGGGTGTTGTACAGGGTGCCCCCGCGCCGCTCGTGGAGCCCCATCACCAGGTCCACGCTGTGGCGCCGGGCCAAGGCCCGAAGCGCATCCAACTGGGGGCCCGGCAGTTCCATGGACTGCTCCGTGAGCACCTGGTAGAGGGCCTGGGCGCCAGGGTGGGCCCACAGGGCCGCCCCCGGCGCCTCATCCAGCCACACGGGGTAGCCCGTGAGCCAGGTCTCGGGGAAGGCCACGATCCGGGCCCCCTGCCCCGCCGCCTCCGCCACCAGGACCTCGGCCCGCTCAAGGCTGGCCGCCAGGTTCAGGAAGACCGGGGGATGCTGGACGATGGCGGCACGGAGGGACATGGGCACTCCCAATGGGTTCACTTCGAATTCACGCCGTAGGTCCGGCGCATGGCCCACTCGAAGGTGGCCATGGGAAGGAGGGCCTTGAGCAGGCGCACCCAGGTGGCCTCAGGCTGCACCGGAATGCGCCGGGGCGGGTTCCGGCGGGTGAGGGCCGGAAGGATCTTTCGCGCACAGGCCTCGGGGGTGCAGCCGAAGCTGCGGCCCATGGCCTGGCGCCGGGCGATGGAGGCCCGGAGCATGGCGGCGTAGGGCGTCCCCTCCGCCCGCTGGGGCAGGTCCCCCAGGAGCTTGACCGAGGTGTCCCGGAACTCCGTCAGGATGGCCCCGGGTTCCACCAGCACCACCCGGATATCCGGATGAAGCTCCAGGCGAAGCGTCTCCGCCAGGGCCACCACGGCGTGCTTGCTGGCGTTGTAGGCCCCCATGAGGGGGATGCTCACCCGCCCCAGCATGGAAGCCACATGGACAATGCGTCCTTCTCCGGGTTCGGCACTGGCCCGGATGAGGGGCAGCAGCGCGTTGGTGAGCAGCTGCAACCCGATGACGTTCGCCTCGAACTGGGCCCGCAACTCCGGCCCCGTGAGCAGCTCCAGGGGCCCCGGCTGCCCGTACCCGGCGTTGTTGACCAGCGCCACCAACCGCAGATCCCGGCAGGCCAGCGCCGCCGCCTCGATGGCCTCACCGTCGCACACGTCCAGCGCCAGGGTGCGCAGGTCCTCCCCGGCGGGCAGGTCCCCCAGGGTTTCCACCCGCCGTTCCGTGGCCACGACCCCGAATCCTGCCCCTCTACCCACCCCCACCAGGGCCCGCCCGATACCCCAGGAACACCCCGTGATCAGCCCCCACCCCCTGGTATTTTCCAGCTACTGGTCCTTTTCCCTTCAGGGAATTCCCCCGGGATTTCCTTTCATTCC
>CAZPUI010000161.1:0-9649 GCA_964589695.1 uncultured Solibacteraceae bacterium
GCTGCAGGTGCTGCGCATCATCAACGAGCCCACGGCGGCAGCTCTGGCCTATGGGCTGGACAAGAAAAAGGATGGCACAATCGCCGTCTTCGACTTTGGGGGCGGCAATTTCGATATCTCCATCCTGGAGGTGGCCGAGGGGGTGGTGGAGGTGAAGTCCACCAATGGCGACACCCATCTGGGGGGCGACAACGTTGACCAGGTGATCATCGATTGGCTCGTGGACGAGTTCCAGAAGGCCGAGGGCATCGACCTTCGCCGCCAGGCGGACGCCCTCCAGCGCTTGAAGGAAGCGGCGGAGAAGGCCAAGTGCGAGCTCTCTGCCACCACCCAGACGGACATCAACCTGCCCTACATCACCGCAGACGCCAGTGGGCCCAAGCACCTCACCCAGACCCTCACCCGCGCTCGTTTCGAGGCCATGATCCAGCCCATCCTGGACCGTCTCAAGGTGCCCTGTGAGAACGCCCTTCGGGACGCCAAGCTCAGCGCCAGCCAGTTGGACGAGGTGGTGCTGGTGGGTGGCTCCGCCCGCACCCCCAAGGTTCAGGAACTGGTGAAGCAGATCTTCGGGCGTGAACCCAACAAGAGTGTGAACCCCGACGAAGTGGTGGCCGTGGGGGCTGCCGTCCAGGGCGGCGTGCTTTCCGGCGACGTGAAGGGCGTGCTGCTTCTGGATGTGACCCCCTTGAGCCTGGGCATCAACGCCAACGGCGGTCAGATGTCCGTCATCATTCCGAGGAACACCACCATTCCCACCCGCAAGAGCGAGATCTATACGACGGCCGTGGACAATCAGCCCGGCGTGGACATCGAGGTCTTCCAGGGCGAAAGGCCTCTGGTGGAAGGCAACAAGCTCCTCGGCCGCTTCCACCTGGGCGATATCCCGCCCGCACCCCGGGGCATGCCCCAGATCGAGGTGACCTTCGACATCGACGCCAACGGCATCGTGCATGTCACGGCCAAGGACAAGGGCACCGGCAAGGACGCCAGCATCACCCTCACGGGCAGCACGGGTCTCAGCAAGGACGAGATCGAAGCCAAGGTGAGGGAGGCTGAGGCCCACAAGGCCGAGGATGATCAGCGCAAGTCCCTGCTGGAGGACAAGAACCACCTGGACCAGACCATCTACCAATTGGAGAAGCTGCTGAAGGAGAACGGAGACAAGGTGCCCGAGGCCGACCGCAAGGATCTGGAAGGGGCCATCACCGAAGGCAAGGAGGCCCTGTCCAGTCTGGATGGCGCCCGCATCAAGAAGGCCCTGGAAACCATCACCCAGAAGAGCCACAAGATGGCGGAGCACATCTACAAGCAGGCCCCTGCTCCCGAAGGCGCCCCGGCACCCGGGGAGGGCACCAAGAAGAAGGACGACGATGTCATTGATGCCGAAGTTGTGAATTGAGGTCATTCCCAGAAGGGCCGGCCTGCCGGCCCTTCATTTTGGTTGCACGAAATCTTAGTCTCGCTAACGCAAGTTTATGATAGGGTGCCTGCATGGCCGCCCCCGACTACTACAAGATCCTGGGAGTTCCCAAAAGCGCCTCCGACGAGGACATCAAGAAGGCCTACCGCAAGTTGGCCCGCAAGTATCACCCCGACCTCAATCCCGGAAACAAGGACGCAGAGGCGAAGTTCAAGGATGTGACGACGGCCAATGATGTGCTCTCGGATCCCGAGAAGCGGAGCAACTACGACACCTATGGCGATCCCGCGGGGCCTGGTGCACCCGCGGGGGGGCAGGGGTTTGAATTCGGGGGGTCCTTCGAGGATCTCTTCTCCGGGTTTGGGGGATTCGGCGGCGGGCGCTCCCAGCGTTCGGGGCCCAGGGCCGGGGAGGATATCCAGCACCTGGTGCGCATCAGCTTCATGGATGCCTTCCGGGGCACCCGCCTGCCCCTGACCCTCACCCGCACGGAGACCTGCCGATCCTGCCAGGGCAGCGGAGAGGCCCTGGGGGCCAGTCGGACCGTCTGCCCGGCCTGCCAGGGGCGGGGGCACCAGGAGCAGGGCATGGGCTTTTTCAAGAGCCGTACGGCCTGCCAGGCATGTGGTGGTTCAGGAAAGAAGGCCCCGGATTGTCCCGAATGCCAAGGACGAGGGCGCAACCCCAGGCGGGACACCCTCACCGTAGGCATCCCAGCCGGGGTGGAGGACGGTGCCCGCTTGCGGGTGCCGGGCAAAGGCGAGGCGGGACGTCGGGGTGGGGGCGCGGGCAACCTCTTCCTCCAGATCGAGGTGGAACCCGATCCCCGTTTCGAACGCAAGGGGTCCAACCTCTACGTCAAACTGCCCGTGAGCTTCACGGAAGCGGCCCTGGGCGCCAAGTTGGACGTACCCACCCCCGAGGGGCACACCACCCTGAAGGTTCCGCCCGGTGTGCAGAGCGGCACCAAGCTGCGGGTGAAGGGCCAGGGCATGCCCATTCCCAAGAGTGCAGACCTCCGTGGAGATCTCTTTGCGGAGGTCCAGGTGGTGACCCCCCAGATTGCCGACGAGCGCAGCAAGGAACTGCTGCGAGAGTTGGCGGAACTCAACGATCAGGCGATTCGGGAAAGGAGATAGACCATGCGCAGGGATCCACGGGGCGGATGCTACATGATCGGGGTCGTCTCCGCCCGGTACGAAATCCACCCGCAGACCCTGCGGATGTACGAGCGGGAGGGGCTGCTGGAACCCTCGCGCACCGAGGGCAAGACCCGCCTCTACAGTGAAGAGGACTTGGAACGCCTGGAATTCATCCTGAGTCTCACCCGCGACCTGGGGGTCAATCTGGCGGGGGTGGAGGTGGTTCTCAACCTGAAGGATCGGATGAGCCGCATGCAGCAGGAGATGCAGCGGGTCATCGATCGCTACGAGGCCGCCCTGCGCGCAGCGGGCCTGGAGCCGGACCCGAGGCCCGAGATGCCCAGTTCCACAGGCCTGGTGAAGCTGACCCCCCAGGGACTCCGCTCCCGGAGCTGAACCGCGGGTGGAATCTGGTGAAGGGCCCCGGCCTTCGCGTATGCTGAAGGCCCACTCAAGGTGAAACAAGTGCCCATGAGGCATCCTGAAGAGCAGTCCCTCGACAAATACTTCGACTCCATCCGGGAATTGCCCCTGCTGACCCAGGGCGAGGAGCGGCTGTACGGGGAGATGTGGCAGAACGTGGACAATTCGCCCGAAATGCGGGCCGAGGGGCTTCGCAAGCTGGTGGAGGGCAACCTCCGATACGTTGTGAAGGAGGCCCGCAAGTTCCAGGGCATGGGACTGGACCTGCTGGACCTCATCAGCGAGGGCAACCTGGGTCTGATCGAGGCGGCCAAGCGCTTCGACCCCACCCGGGAGAACAAGTTCCTCACCTATGCCTCCTGGTGGGTGCGCCAGGCCATCTTCCATGCCCTGGCGGAACACGGGAACAAGATTCGCCTGCCCCAGAAGGTGGCGGGGCACATGATCCAGGTGAACCGCATCAGCAACCGTCTGCACCAGGAATTGGGGCGTCCCCCCGAAATCCACGAGATCGTGGCGGCGAGCCATTTCTCGGAGGAAGAGGTGGAGCGGCTCCTGTTGCTCCAGCAGACCACCAACACCGTCTCCACGGAGCAGGGACTGGGGGATTCGGAGCTGACCCTGGGGGACAGCCTGGAACAGAACGTGGAACCCTCCCCCATGGAGACCATGGACCAGGAGAGCTTCCTGGACCAGGTTCACCTCTCCCTCGCCATGCTCACGGAGAAGGAACGGAGCATCATCACCAAGCATTTCGGCCTCGATGGCACGGAACCCATGACCCTGGAGCGCATCGGCCAGAGCTTTCCCACCCCCATCAGCCGCGAGCGGGTGCGCCAGATTGCGGAGCGGGCCTTCTCCAAGATCCGGGAGCGGCGACGCATCCTCCTGGGCCAGTTCCTCCTGGGCGGTGGGGATCGACCGTGAAGGCCCAGACGGGCTGTCCGCACTGTGCCGGGACCGGTTTCGTGGTGGATCCCGATCCCTCGGTCCCGGTGCGAACCTGCAGCTGCGTCCTGGTCAAGGTCGATGCCGCTGCCCTCCCGGCCCGGTACCGCGAGGCCACCCTGGAGGGTTTCTGGGATTGGTGGAAGCACCAGCATCCCAAGGAAAAGATCCTGCAGGCCATGAAAGAGGCGCTGCAGCTCATCGAGAATCCCTTTGTGGCCGAGACGCTGCCCGATGATCTGCGGAAGAAGCTCCACACGCTGGTGGATGGGTGTGGTGCCAAGCTGCTGCCCGGGGGCGAAGTGAGCGCCAAGAACCTGAAGGCGGTCCAGGAACCCTCGGGCTACACGCCCCTGTGTGCCTGGGTTCGGTTCGATCGACCCATTGTGGATTTCTGGTGGTTGGACGGCCCCCCTGGGTCGGGTCGAAGCACCCTGGCCGCTGCGGTGCTGAGGGCCTGGTCGGAAAGGTCCGGCAAGGCCGGGTTGTTCATCAGCGTGCGGGCGTTCAGCCAAGAGCTGAAGGACACCTACTACGACACCCGGGGATGGCAGAACACCGAGTTCCAGAGCGAGCGCAGCCGCATGGCGCCGCTGCTGAAGGCCCCCTGCCTGGTGCTGGACGACCTTGACCGCGTGGACTCGGACATTCGCGTGGTGCGAGCCTTGGCCCAGCTCCTGGACCACCGCTATTCCGAACAACTGCCCACGGTGGTCACCGCCAGTCGGTGGGCCGGAACCCTCCAGGGACTCACCCCTGAGCAGTTCCCCTTCCTTCGCCTCGAGGACGCGAGCCTCTTCCATCGTTTTTCAGACGCCCAGCGGGTGGTGCTTAGGCCCACCCTAAGTCGCCTTCTGGATGCCCTGAGGACCTGAGGTGAAGGTCTTGCTGCGCGCGCTTCTCCGTCTTCACCTGCGTCGGCCCGCGGGTCTCTGGGTGGGCTTGGTCCTGGTGACCCTGGTCCTGGGGTGGGGTGTGACGCGGGTGGAGCGCAGGCTGGACCTCATGAGCCTGCTGCCCACGGACCATCCCGTGGTGCGCGCCAGCATTCAGGCCGGGGTGGGGCAGCAGGAACTGCTGTGGCTGGTGGCGGTGGGCAACGCCCAGGACCAGGAAGCCCGGGAGGCCTGGGCCGAAGGGCTGGTGGAGCGCCTGCTCACCGAACAGGGCGTGCCCCTCAATGGCATGAGCGGTGAGGGGCGTCTCTCGGGCCCCATCCCCGTACCCGAGGCCAAGGGTGCCTCGCTCTGGCCCCCGCTGCTGGCGGCGGGAAGCCTGGCGGAAGGCGATGGGGTGGTGGGGCGCCTGGTGACCGAACAGGCCTATGCCCTGGCCCCCATGCTCTTCGGCGACAAGCTGGATTCCTACCGACATCCGGAGCACCTTCGGCGCATCTTCCGACAGACCTTCGAGGCCCTCCGGTCCCCCGAGATCGCCAAAGCCAAGGGGGCCCAGATGGACCCCCTGCAGCTGCGCGGCCTTTTCGCGCCGGAGGATGGGGCCATGGCCAGGGTGATGGGTGCGGCTCGGGCCTTCCCCCTCAAGCTGCGCTCGGGCTACCTGGAAACGAAGGACGGCAAGTTCGTGCTGGTGCCCCTGATGCTGGACTTTCCCAGCGGCGACAGCGCTGCCACGGCCAAGGTGCTCACCTGGCTGGGGCGGGGGGCCCAGGGGCCACTGCCTGCCAAGGCCAGCATGGCCGAGCTCATGCATGCGCTGGAAGCGGGGGAGGCTCGCGGTTTTGCCATCCAGCCCACCGGTGCCCATGCCATTGCCTATTGGGAAAGCCAGCGCCTGGGGCGGGAGGTGCTCCTGGGTCTGGGGGTGAGCTTCATCCTCATCGGCGTGGTGTACTGGATCGGCTTCCGTACCCTGGCCGGGTACGGTTTTGTCGTGGTGCCCCTGCTTCTGGGCATGTTCTGGGCCCTGGGGACGGTGGGCTGGTGCCTGGGCCGTCTCAACCTCATGGCCGCAGCCTTCGGTGCCGTGCTCCTGGGCATCGGCGACGATGTGGGCATCCTCATCTTCAGCCGCTACCGGGATGAACGTCGCCAGGGGCGCACGAAGCCCTTGGCCCTGCGCGGTGCACTGTTGGGGACTGGCCCCGGGGTGGTGGCTGGAGCCCTGGCCACGGCCTTGGCCTTTCTGGCCTGCGTGGTGGCTCCCTTCCCTGGATTCAGGGATCTTGGCTTCACGGCCGGGGTCGGCCTGCTCGCCTGCCTCGCCTCCAGCTTCCTGCTGCTTCCCGCCCTTCTCCTGCTCCTGGACAAAGGAACCGGGACCTTTGCACCCCAGGATGGGGGATTGGAGGGCTTAGGTCCCAAACCGCGGACCTGGAAGGCCATGGTCAGCCTTGCGCTGATGGCCCTGGCCGTGGTGGGCTCCCTCCGGCTGACGTGGGAGGAGGACCTGCGCAAGTTCCGCCAGGCGGGGAACCCAGCCTTGGCCCTTCAGGAGACCTTGGGCAAGGTGCTCCAGGCCGGGCTGCAACCCCTGGCCATTCAGATTCCCCTGGAGGATCCGGAGCGCTTGCCTCGTATCTGGAATCGCATCGCGGAGGCCCTGCGCCGCGAACAGTACCCCGTTCCCCTGTGGGCGCCCATGGATCCAGAACTGCGCCTCGCCCTGGGCAGTGATACCTGGGTGACCCAGGCCCTGCGCTTGGCCCAGGAGGAAGGTCTGGACCCCGCCGCCCTGGAGCGCCCCCTCGCCGCCTTCCGGGCCAGCGTATCCGACCCAGCCGCCGTGCCCCATTCCCTCCAGGCCCTTCTGGCACCCGCCCGGCGGGCCCCGGACCGACCCACCTGGACCCTGGCTCGATGGTTCAAGTCCGCGGGTCCCCAGGCCTCCGAGCGACCGGCCTTCATGCTTCCCTTCACCCTGTCTGAGGAGGCACAGGATCGGGTCGAGAAGGAGATCGAAGCCGTCGGCGCACGGCTGGTGGGGACCCGTCCCCTGTTCAGGGCCATCAAATCCGTGGCCCGGGAGGCCCTCCAGGATGTCATCGTGGTGGCCCTGGTGGCCGTGGTGGGGGTGATCGCCCTCTTTGGCAGGCGCCTTCGTTTTGTGGGTCAAGCCATGGTGCCGCTGGTGGCCAGCCAGGCGGGAGTGTTGGGCATCCTGGGGTGGACGGGTGAACCCTTGACCTTCCTCTCCTTGGTGGCCGTCCCCATCGCCCTGGGTGTCAGCGTGGATGTGGCCATGAACCTGATGCACCGGGCCCGGTACGAGGCCGAGGCCGTGCAGCGGGTGGCCCGGGTGAATGCCGTGTGCGCCGGAACCACCCTGGCGGGGTTCGGGGGCCTGGTTTTCAGCGATTACCGCGGATTGCAGGGGCTGGGCCTCGCGGCCCTGGGTGGAACGGCGCTGGCCCTGCTCGTGACGCAATGGCTTCTGCCCTGGGTGGTGGCCAAGTGGCCCCTGGGCAAGGACGCGAAGTGAAGCCCTTGGAGGCTTGGCTCCGGAGCCGCTGGGATCGGGATCAGGTTCCTGCCGTGGAGGTGATGGCCAAGGCGCTCTACGACTCCCAGGAGGGGTACTACCGGCGAGCGGAGGGGCCCTGGGGGCGGGACGGCAAGGATTATTACACCGCGCTGGACTTGGGCCCCTTGCTGGGAGCGACCCTGGCCTTGCGCCTGGAGAAGGTGTGGGCAGGTTTGGGGCGCCCCTCCACCTTCACGGTGCTGGAGCCCGGGGCGGGACGGGGATGGTTGGGACGGGATCTCTTGATATCAGCCCGTGACGGCTTCCGGGATGCCCTTCGGTACCTCCACCAAGATGAAAACCCCGGGGCCCGGCGAGAAGCAGAGACGGCCCTGGCGCCCTGGCTTGGAAGGGGTCAGGCCGCCTTCGTGGGCGAAGGGGAACCCGTGGTTCCCTTCCTGGGGGCTGTGGTGTGCAACGAACTCCTCGATGCCCTGCCGACCCAGCCCTACCGGTATGGGGCCGCAGGCTGGGAACTCCAGGTGCTGGGACCCGATGGACCTGACTGGGTCCAGGCGAGTGAGGATCAGGCCCTGGCCTGGTTCGGGGCCCAGGAAGGCGAACCCGCCCCCGGCGATGGCTTGACCTTTTGTCCCGGGCTGCCGGGACTTCTGCAGGGCATGGTGGGTTCGCTCCAGGCGGGTCTCTTCCTGGCCATAGACTACGGTGATTCCTTTGACCACCTGCGGGCCAAGGGCGTCGGCCTCAGGCGCTTCCGGGGGCACAGGGTGGATGCGCGTTGGTGGGAGGACCTGGGAGAGGCCGATCTGACCGCCGACGTGGATTTCACCCGGGTGAAGCACCTTCTGGCCAACCTGGGCACGACCAATCCCGCCCAGGTCTCGCTGAGCCGTTGGGTCCGGACCCATGCACCCTTGGCGGATTGGGAAGTGGAGTGGCAGGAGCTGGACACCGAGGTCCGGCTCCAGCGCATGGAAAACCTGCTCCAGCTCACCCTGCCCTCCATGATGGGGGAGCGGTTCCAGGTCCTGGAGGCTACCCTTGAAGGACCGCGCGCAGCGTGGTCTCCAGCTCTTCCGGAGTGAAGGGTTTCTGCAGGGTGCCCTTGACGCCAAACAAGGTTGCGGCCCTCAGGTAGGGCATCTGGCGTTGGGCCGTCATGGCCACCAGCGGAAGGCCCGGAAGGTGCTTCCGGAGGTGCTGGATGGTTTCGATGCCATCCATGTCAGGCATCAGGATGTCCGTGAGGACCAGATCCACCCTCAGGACCGACTCCAGACTGGCCAGGGCCTCCTTCCCGTTCAGGCTCCAATGCACCTGGTGGCCACACTGCTCGAGCATGGCCAGAATGGATTCACCGGTTTCGGGATCATCTTCGATGAGCAGGATTCGAGCCATGGGTGCCGCGCGTCCTAGGGTTACACGGGCTTTGTATCGGGTGCCCAGGCTGGGGTTTGAATTTTGACATTGCCCCCTTTTGGCTTCCGTGGCAGTCTGGAAGGCCCTGTCTTGGGCTCCGCAAGTGCGCATGGAGACCCCATCGCCGCCCAAGCCTCTATACGAGGATGCCATGTACGCAATTATCAAGACCGGCGGAAAACAGTACCGCGTGGCTGAAGGCGATGTCCTTCGGGTTGAAACCCTGGAAGGCGAGCCCCAGACCCGTTTGACCTTCGATCAGGTCCTCCTGGTGGATACCAAGGGTGAGCTGAAGATCGGACAGCCCGTGGTTGCTGGCGCCAGCGTTGAGGCCGAAATCATCCGTCATGGCCGCGCCAAGAAGGTGATCGTCTACAAGAAGCAGGTTCGCTGCACCTACCAGCGCACCAACGGCCATCGCCAGGACTTCACCGAGGTCCGCATCAAGGGCATCAACGCCTAGTTCTCCTTTGCACTCGAAAGATCGACGAGGTTTGTCATGGCACATAAAAAAGGCGTAGGTTCAAGTCGCAATGGTCGCGAATCTCAGGCCAAGCGCCTGGGCGTCAAGGTTTTTGGTGGTCAGGTCTGCCCTGCGGGTTCCATCATCGTGCGTCAGCGGGGGACCCGTTTCCACGCCGGCGTGAACGTGGGCATGGGCACGGACCACACCCTGTTCGCGAAGGTTGACGGTCGCGTGCGGTTCCAGGACAAGGGACAGCACGGCCGCTTCATCCATGTGGATCCCGTCGAGGCCTAATGCCCCGTGGATTCCGGTGAGAGCGCGCGGGATCCTGCCTGCGCGCTCTCGTTCTGTCTGAAGGTCCCATGTTCCTAGATCACATTTCCC
>CAZPUI010000162.1:0-9596 GCA_964589695.1 uncultured Solibacteraceae bacterium
CTGGCGCCGGGGCACGGTGGCGACCTGGGGCCCCGCAAGGACCTGGGCGCGGTGCCCGAGGCGGGACTGCCCGCCCTGGGCCCCCTGCGGTCCCAGGTCTGGATGCGTCCGGTGGTGGAAGGGGCCTTCGCCCGGGAGGGCTCCCTGGAGTCCTTCCAGATCCTGGGCCGGGACCTGGTGGGCGTCATGGCTGCAACGACCCCGCCCCCCGCCGCGGGATCCCCAGGGGAGGCTGGGCCCCTGGCGGGGCTCAACCTTCTGGCGGACCCCCAGGGGGTGCTGGTCTCCCCCGAGCTGGGGCTCCGGCCCGGGGCCCGTCTGCGGGGCCTGGTGCATGACCGGCTCCAGGAACTCCATGTGGTGGGCGTGCTGCCCCGGACCCGGGAACGCCCCACCCTCCAGCGCAACCAGCTCGTCATGGACCTGCCGGCGGCCCAGCGGCTGCTGGGGCGGGAAGGCCTCCTGGACCGACTGGAACTGGGCCCCCGGCTGGGCGAGGCCTCAGACCTGGAGGCCCGGCTGGGTCCCCTGCTGCCGGCGGGCTGGAACCTGGAACCCGCCTCCCAGCGGGTGCGTGAAGCCCAGGTCCTCACGGCCTCCTTCCGCTCCAATCTCAGTCTCCTGAGCCTGCTGGCCCTGGCGGTGGGGGCCTACCTGCTCTTCCAGGGCTTCGATGCCAGCGTGGCGCGGCGCCGGGAGTCCTGGGCCACCCTGCGGGCCCTGGGACTGGGGCCCCGGGGGCTCATGGCCCTGGTGCTCCTGGAATCCGCCCTGCTGGGCATCCTGGGAAGCCTGGGGGGCGTGGGGCTGGGCTGGGTCCTGGCCCAGGGCGCCCTGAAGGGGGTGACGAACACCCTGACCACCTTCTTCGGGCCCGCCTCCCCCACCTCCGCCACCTTCCTGCCCGGGGAGGCCCTGGTGGCCTTCGGCTGTGGGCTGGGGCCTGCTTCCTGGCGGCCCTGTTGCCGGCCCGGCGCGCGGCCTCCACCCCGGCGGTGCAGCTGCTGGCCCGGGGTGCCCACACCCGGCCGGCCCCCTGGCGCCCTCTGGCGGCCCTGGGCCTGCTGCTGCTGGGGGTGGGGCTGACCCTCGCCTTCGCCCTGGACTTCCCCGCCCATGGCCAGGCCGGGGCCCTCTTCATCCTCCTGGGGGGCAGCCTGGCCACCCTGGCCCTCCTGCCTTTGGTGGGCAGGGCGGGGTGGGCTTCGGCCCCCTGGGGTCTGCGGCTGGCCCTGCGCCCCCTGCGGCGTCCCACCTCCCGCCATGCCTTCGCCGCCGCGGCCCTGGCGGTGGCGGTGTCCATGACGGCGGGCATGGGCATCATGGTGCGCAGCCTGGAACACACGGCCATGGCCATGGTGGGGGAGAACTTCCGCGCCGACCTCTACGTGCTGCCCCTGGGAAGCACCGCTCCCACCTCCCGGCATGGCCTGGGGCCCGAGCTCATGGCCCAGGTCCTGGCCCATCCCGCCGTGGCCCTGGGGGACCCCACCAAGGCCTTCTCCTTCCGCCTGGGGGGTGGGCATGAAGTCCTCGGCGTGCGGAACTTCCAGGCCATGGTTCGCCATGGGGGACCCGCCCTGGTGGCGGGGGGAAGCCTGGCCCAGGCCCTGGACCGCATCCGGGAGGGGGGACTGGTGCGGCCGGGGGTGCTGGTGAGCGAAGGGCTCGCCCGTCGCCGGGGTCTGAAACCGGGGGACCGCCTGGAGCTGCCGTTCCCCAGGGGGCCCCGTACCCTGTGGGTGGAGGGGGTCTTCGTGGGGTTGGGGCAAGGCTCGCTCCTCCTGGACTGGGACCTCTTTGCCTCGGCCTTCGAGGCTCCCTTGGCCTCCAGCCTGCCCCTGTACCTCCATCCCGGACAGGATGCCGAGGCCGTGGCCCGGGACCTGAGGGCCCGCTTCCCCACCCTCCAGGTGCAGGCTCTGGGAGGCATCCGGGCCCAGATCCTGGGGGCCTTCCGCCGCACCTTTGCCCTCACCTACGCCCTGGAGGCCATCGGGCTGCTGGTGGCCCTGGCGGGGCTGGGCCAGGCCCTCTTCGGGCTCTGCCTGGAGCGCCGGGGGGAACTCTGGACCCTGCGCGCCCTGGGCCTCAGCACCCTCGAGCTGCGAGCTCTCCTGGTGGGGGAGGGGCTGGGCATCGCCCTGGCGGGGGCCGTGGCGGGCACCACCCTGGGCCTGCTCCTTTCCCGGGTGCTCATGGTGGTCATCAACCCCCGGAACACCGGTTTCACCATCGTGCCCCTCACCCCCTGGGGCTTCCTGGGCCTGGTCTTCCTGGCGGTCCTGGCCATCAGCGCCCTGGTGACCCTGCCCGTGGCCCGCTGGGCTTCAAGGCTCCGGGTGGACCGGGCCGAAGCGGAGGGCAGCGCATGATCCTCCGCAGCCTCTGCGCCCTGGCGCTCCTGGTCCAGGCCCCGGACGGGTTCCAGGTGGCCCAGCCCGGTTACGCCTTCCGATTTCCCCGGGACCACGGCAGCCACGAGGGTTTCCGCAGCGAGTGGTGGTACCTCACGGGGCACCTGTGGACCCAGGAAGGACGCCGCTTCGGCTACCAGGTGACCTTCTTCCGCCAGGCCCTGCCCCCGGGCAGCTGGCGGGGCACCCAGGCCTGGCGCACGGACCAGGTCCACCTCGCCCATGCGGCCCTGATGGACGAAGGTGCGGGCCGCTTCACCCACGACGAGCGGCTCAACCGCGCCGGTCTGGTGGCGGATGCGGCCACGGGCCACCTGGCGGTCTTCAACGAGGACTGGTCCTTGTCCCTGGACGGTGCCCGGGGCAAGGCTTCCTTCTCCGTGCAGGGGCGCCGTTTGGAACTGGAACTCGAGGCCCTCACCCCCCCGGTGATCTTCGGGGAGGATGGGGTGAGCCGGAAGGGGGCGGAACCCTCCGCCGCCAGCCATTACGTGACCTTCCCCCGCCTGCGCACCACGGCCCGCCTGGTCTCCCGGGAGGGCGAGACCCTGAGCCTCAGTGGCAGCAGCTGGCTGGACCACGAATGGAGTTCCAGCCAGCTGGGCAAGGGCCTGGTGGGCTGGGATTGGACGGGGATCCAGTTCCGGGACGGCCGCCACCTCATGGCCTACCGCCTGCGCCGCGCCGACGGCGGCCAGGACTCCCACTCCACCCTCACGGAGGTGGACGCCCAGGGCCGCATCCAGCGTCGCACCACGGAATTCCGCATGACCGCTTCGTCCACCTGGCCCAGCCCCCACGGCGCCACGGCCTATCCCCTTCCCCTCACCCTGGAGGCCTGGGGACGGCGCTGGCGCCTGGTGCCCCTCCTCAAGGACCAGGAACTGCGCACCCGGCTGTTCACCTACTGGGAAGGCGCCTGCCGGGTGCTGGACGAGGCGGGGCAGGAGGTGGGGGACGCCTACGTGGAACTCACGGGCTATGCCCACAGCCTGCAGGGGAGGTTCTGAAGGCTGTCCTGAAAGTGCCGCGAGTGTAGTGCGGGTGCGCCGGATCCAGCGGGCACTTTCAGGACGTTGGGTGGCCCTGGGGTTGCGGAGTTTATTCCACTGGCGTGGTGACCCTTGTTATCCAGATTGGGAAGTACGCAATCCTCGCCCAGGGATCATTTCTTCTCCGACCAGGCCTTTTGGATCGCCTGTTGGCGCTCGCGCCATGTCTGGGCGAGGTCCTTGTGGCCCGCAAGCCTCGCCGCATGTTCAGCCCTGTTAAGCACGTCGTGGTTCATGCTCGGGGATTCCGCTAGCTGCTTCTCCACCCAGGCTTCAGCCCGATCGGTGTGCTGGAGCATGAGTTCAGCCACGATTGCATCCTCCAAATGTGGAAATACAGGATTGCGTTGGTCCGCAGGTTCACTCAGCCAGGACTCCCATAGCCCTGTGACCCATTCCGTCAACGCCTTCCAACGTTTCTGCTGGGTGAGGGCTTTGGCGACCAACCCATGAACGTAGTTGGCGTTGTATACCGTCCGAAATTCATTGGGTACCTTCGGAATGCGTGCCATCAGTTCGTGGGGAGATGCACCGGTCAGGCCCGAGAGACCCATCCAGAGCTGCCATGCTTGAAGGCTGTGGGTGCGAAGCAGCAAGGCTTCCACCTGCACCTGGAGCGACGCGGCCACCCGCTTGAAGGCTGGACTATTGAATGCTTCCCCAGGAATCCAAACGCCCATTTCACTTGATGTAGGGTCATACGCCCAGTCGGGCTGCATCACAAGCTGGCGCAAGAGCCGGGCAGCTTCTTCGAATTCTGGTTCAGAATCCCCAATTTCGATCTTAGGTGGACTCGGGGCGTGGTTTTTCAGGGCTGCCGCCTTGTTGGACTCAAAGATCTTTTCAGCATCTGCCCCATGGATGGGGCGGAGCTCTGCAATCCTGGCCTCCGCGAAGGCTGGATCCTGGTATTCGGCCAGAGCCTGCCTTTCTCTGTCCCAACGCTCACGCTCCCCTCGGGTGTATTCCTGGCGCTGAACGATCCCTACACCCCGGTTCATGTGAATCCTGAAATGCTCTCGGAGACCTTCGAGGTGATCAGGGTGCACTTCCAGGAGTCTTTCTACCCGCTCGTGCCGGGGCTTGAGGCCATGCCGACCGAGGAGCGACGCCAGATGCTCGGGGGTGGGAGGCGTCGTTCCGTGCTCGAGAACCTTTCCCGTTGGATCCACCAGCACCCAGCGGGGCTCCGGTCCCCACCCCTGTTGCGCGCAAAGCTCGCGTCCCGCCACGGAATCGAGTCTCAGCCAATCTACGAGGAGCGAATAATTCCACAGCAGGTAATTCCGGATCTCGTCACAGGCACGAATCCTGGGTCGTTGTTCCGGGGAAGGGAACTGGCCATTCCACGGAGGTGCGTCCGAAGGATCGAGGAAAAGGAAACGGAGGCTTCGACTTCCCGCCAGGAGGTAGCGAAGGGGGCGGGTATCCGGCAAACCGAAGGTGACACCACCCAACCCAGGGGATTCCTCAGATGACCCCGCCGACTGTGCCCCTGCTCCCCCTAAGGGGCGAAGTCTGCTCCAGGATTCCACCAGGTCAGGGTGGCCGAGGTCCTTCGCCAGTGCGGCGGCCCAGGTCGCGGAAGCTTCGTGCCTGCTGCAGTCCAGGAAATCCTGGAGTATCCCCGTGGCCTCGGCGGTTCGTCGGAGCCGAAGGAGGCACTCCACGGCCAAGCCTGCACCCATGTCCCAGGTGGCTCGGAAATCGGGGGGGGAGAACCGCATGAAAGTGGGGCTGCATTCAAATGCCCACGCACGGAATGCGAGGGGCAGGAGGTCGGCCCAGCGCCCCGTGTGAAGGGCGGCGCGGCGGAGCGGGGGGAGTAGGTGGTAACCCTGCAGCATGTAGGCATCCCCCTCAACCTGGGGAAGGGATGTGACGAAGGCCAGGGCATCCGTGGATGGGCCTAGCGTCTCCAGACGGGACCAAAGGGTCCACAGGTCGGCCCGGTTCGGCTGGCGGCGGAGTTTGGCCTCCACCATGGGACGGCATCGTTGCGCCACCTCCCGGAAAAGGGCGCTGTGGTCCTCCAGGTTGGCAAAGGGCAGTTCCATTGATGTGGTCGGGAAGGCTGGGTCCCTGAGGAAGACTTCCAGGGCGCGTGCGTAGGCCCCGAAAATCTGCTCGTCTTCCGCCGCCGTCAGGGGTCGGCGCAGGGCAAGGGATTCCGTGAGCAGTGGTCTGAGCTGTGTCCATACTTGACCACCGAGGTGCCGTATCCGCAGGGCTTGAGCCACCAGGTGATCGGGGTGTCGAGCGATAAAGGCCACCAGCTGATCGCTGGATGACTTCCAACCCGCAGCCTGGAGGGTGGCTGCCAACCCTTCGGGCTGCTGCGGGACCTCCCGCCCCTGGCACAGCACCTTGAACTCGGTATCGACCAGCAACCAGCAGGGCCCCGGTTCAAGGCGCAGGGATTCGGCCACGTCCTGCTCCAGGCGGGTGCCCATCTGCAGGGTCTCGGTGGGAATGTCCATGTCATTCAAGGGCTCCAACTTCAAGAGCGCCATGAGGCGTTGCCAAAAGGCATCATCCCCCGCCGGTCGAATCAACAACCGACCGCGCCCCTTCTTGAGGTGCGACTTCAGGCGCCCGAGTGTCGCTCCTGGGGCGGGGTCAGGCTTGACTTCGTCCTGCGGGTTCTGAGCCAGCAGAACCGGGACGGCCAGGGGGATCATCCATTGGAGGTGATTCATGGCTTCACTTTAGCCGTGGTCAGCCCTGGAGGACCCCCTGCAACCTAGGTCGCTGGGCGGAACGGCTCGTGGTGCTACCCCAGCGCCTCCCTCAGCACCCGCACCCAGTTCCCCCCCAGGATGGCTTCGATCTCCGAGGGCTTGAACTTGGCCTTTTCCAGGGCGGCGTGGAGGGTGAAGAAGCGGCGGGGGGTGTTCAGTTCGGGGATGACCACGTGCTGGGGGGTGCGCTCGAAGCCCGGCACGCCGCGGGCGCGCATGGACTGCCACCAGGGCAGGTAGTTCTGGATGCCCTTGGCGTTGTCATTGTTGACCTGGCGCAGGCCGGGCTCGCCCCCGGGGGCGTAGTCATTGGCGATGGCCGCGGCCCCCAGGCCCGCCACCCGGATGATGTGGCGGAGCTGCGCCACCACGTGGTCCACGGAAGGCACGGGGTCATTCGTGAGCCAGAAGCTCATCATGAAGAGGCCCACCACACCCCCCCGGTCCGCCACCCCCCGCAGCACGGCGTCGGAGGTGCAGCGGGCGTTGTCCACCAGGGCCCGGCAGGCGCCGTGGCTCACGATCACCGGGCGCTTGGCGGCCTTGACCACGTCCCGTCCTGTGGCGTCCGAGGCATGGGCCAGGTCCGGTAGCAGGCCCAGGCGCTCCATTTCTCCCAGGGCTTCCCGGCCCAGGGGGGTGAGGCCCGTCTGGGGCAGGTCCATGCAGCCCCCCGCCAGGCTGTTGCCGAAATGGTGCGTGAACTGCGCCACCCGGAGCCCCTTGGCGTGCAGGGTGGCCAGGCGGGTGAGGTCCTGCTCCACCCAGTCGCAGCCCTGGAACTGGAGGAAGCCCGCGATGCGGCCGGAGCCGCCTGTGGCGGGGATCTCCGAACCCTTGCGCGCCACGAAGGCCCCCGGGACCTTCTCCAGGGCCTTGATGCCTTCCTCCAACCCCTTCAGGCAGGGCTTCAGGGTGCGGCGGAAGGCCTCGGTCCCATCCGGCAGCTTCACCATCTCCCCATCGGAGACATCCAGGATGAGGGCATCCAGGCCGCTGGCCGGCAGGTCCTCCCATCCCCCCATGTAGCTGGGGATGCAGAGCCCATCGATGTAGCGGATGCGGCGGGTGGCGGGGGCGGCCTTGGTCGGAGACTGTCCCAGGAGGGTGGTTCCCAGCCCCGCCGCGAGGGAGGCCAGGAGGGTGCGACGGGAAAGGGTGGACATGGGGGCTCCGAAGTTGGATAGGGGGCTTTCAGGATCTTGCCACCCCCATCCTGATGAGACGAAGCTCCTCGATCCGGATTCACCCCCCGAATGCGAAAGATCGATACACACTTATCGATGCACCCCTGGAGTCCTCCTGCGGGTGTCTTCCCTTCGCCCCGGATACCGCCCCCATGCCCCCCTCGAAAACCCTGCCACCGCGGCTCGCGGGCACCCTCGGGTTGCTCCTGGGGGTCGGAGGTCTGCTCACCCTCTTGGTGGTGTGGCTGGGCTGGCGCTACGTCCGGGACAGCCGGGAGGCGGCCGTGCGGCTCGCGGAGGTGCAGACCCGGAACCTGGTTCAGTCCATCGAGGGGAGTGTGTCCGCCACCCTGCTCCGGGTGGACATGGTCCTTCAGATGGTGGTGGACGAAGCGGAACGGAGCTCCAGTCAAGGCTCCCTGGATCCGGTGAGGGTGGGACGCTTCATCGAGCAGGCCCAGTTCCGCCTTCCCGAAGCGGTGGCCATCCGGGTCACCGATGCCCAGGGGCACGTGATCGTGGGGAACCCTGGGACGGACGGGCGGGCCACCTTCGAGGATCGACCTTTCTGGATTCCCCTGAAGGAGGGCACCCACCAGGGCCGGTATCTCACCCCGCCCATCCTGGGCAAGTTCACGGGACGCTGGGTGATCACCAGCGCCCGCCGCTACAACGGACCCGGGGGCGTCTTTGCGGGGGTGGTGGTGGTGCCGGTTTTCCTGGAGCATTTCCAGAAGGTCCTGGAGGGCTACGACGTGGGGGCCGCCGGGGCACTGACGCTCCGGGATGCGGAGCTGGGCTTCATTGCACGGTTCCCCCGGGTCCTGAAGGGGCAAACCCGCGTCATCGGGGATCGGAATGTGTCCCAGGAATTGAGGGACCTGGTGAAGTCGGGCCATGACAGCGGTACTTTTCGTACCACCACCCCCTTCGACCAGACCACGCGGATTTTCTCGTTCCGTAGGGTGAGCGGCGCGCCCATGCTGGTGCTGGCGGGCCTTGCAGACGAGGACTACCTGGCGCCCTGGCGAAGCCAGCGGCTCAGGGCCTTCGGCCTGGTGGGCATGGCGCTGGCGACCCTATGGGCCGCGTTGCTCTCCATCCACTTCTTCTGGAAGCGCCACTGTCTGGACGAGGCGATCAAGGTCAAGACCCAGGCGGAGCTTCGCCTCAATGCCTCCCGGCTGAGGGAGGCGGCGGCCCTCGCCCACCTTGGCCACTGGGAGGAGGACCACGGGGCGGGCACCGTGTGGTGGTCCGAAGACCTCTACAGGATCCATGGCATGGACCCGGGCCAGGGTCCCCCGACCTTCGAGCGCTTCCTGGACCACGTGCTTCCCGAAGACCGGGAGGGGGTGCAGACCACCTACCAGGTTCACCTTGGTAGCCCTTCGGAGGCCACCCGAGCCACCTACCGCATTCAAACCGAGGGTGGGGTCCGCTTCATTCAGACCCGCTACCACACGGAGCGGGACGCCTCGGGGCAACCCACCCGGACCTTCGGTACGGACCAGGACATCTCGGACCAGGCCCAGGCAGCGCAGGCCCTGCGGGAAAGCGAGCAGCGGTTCAATACGGCCTTCGAGCACATGCCCATGGCCCTGGGTATTGGCCGCCTGCGGGATGGCCAGCTGCTGATGGTGAACAAGGCCTTTGAGGTCCTTACGGGGTTTAGTCGGGAAGAATTGCTGGGAAGGCCCTCGAGACAGGGGGGCTTCTGGGTGGATCCAGAAGACCGAACACGCATTGTGGAGGCGGTCACCGCCCAGGGATCGGTGCAGGATGTCGAGATACAGATCCGGTGCAAGGATGGGACGGTGGTGCCCGTGTCCTACTCGGGCACCATCGTGGCCCTGGATGGTGAACCCTGTCTGCTGTCGGGGTCCGTGGACCTGAGCGCCCGGAAGCGGGCAGAGGAGCAGGCCCAGCACTACCAGCGCCAGCTCTTCCAGTCCCAGAAACTGGAGAGCCTGGGGGGGTTGGCGGGGGGCGTCGCCCATGACATGAACAATGTCCTGGCGGCCATCCTGGGTATGGCGTCGGTGGTGGCTGAGTGGCCCGACCTTGATCCACCGCTGGCCCGGGCCATGGACACCATCACCAAGGCCAGCGAACGGGGGCGGACCCTGGTCCAAGGGCTTCTGGGGTTTGCCCGACAGGGCCTGGAGACCTGGACGGTCGTGGACTTGATCCCCTTGG
>CAZPUI010000163.1:0-9584 GCA_964589695.1 uncultured Solibacteraceae bacterium
GGCGGCGCAGCTAGCCGTGGGTCCACAGCCGTCCGAGAGTTTCCCCGCGGCGACCCTGGCCGTTGCCGCCGTGGGCATGGTCAGCAGGGTCTCCTTGGAGAGTGAAAGTTTCTTGATGGCCATCGTGGGCTCCTTTGGTTGCGAACCCAATGTCTGGCGCGCGTGCCACTCCCGAAATGGTCCGGATAGAGGTTTTCCCACTGGTCCGGATCTCCGCCCCCAACCTGTTACAACGCGGCCTGAGCCGAGGCCCAGACCTAGGCCTTCAGAAAACCAATGTTTTCCAATGGTTGGGATCGAACCACCCCGCTTTTCCCCGACTTCACATGGGCGTTCAGCATGGCCGCCAGGTCCGACCTTCGGAAGGGTTTGGAAAGGCTTGCGGTAAACCCCCATGCCGCGGGATCCGTCATCACGGGATCATCGGCATATCCGCTGGCCACGAAGATCGGTACGTCCCACCCCCGGGCGCGGAGGCGGGCCACGGCTTCCTGCCCACCCATGCCTCCGCGCACCGTCAGATCGAAGATCATCGCCACCACCTCGGGATGATCCTCGAGAAATGCAAGTGCAGCCGCACCATCCTCCCTGCACACGACCGTATAGCCAAAGGATTCGAGGATCACCCCCAGGGTGTCCCGAACGATGGCTTCATCATCCATGACAAGGAAGGTTCCACACCCCGCATGACGTGCCTCCGCTTCGCCCACCGCCGTGTCCTTGGAGCCCGGAAGTGCCGGGAGGTACACGGTGAAGGTGCTGCCGACTCCTGGTTCCGAGGTGACCTCGATGCAGCCACCATGACGATGGACGATGGAATAGCTGGTGGCGAGTCCCAGCCCTTGTCCTTGCGTCTTGGTGGTGAAGAACGGATCGAAAACCTTGGGCAGCAGGGCCGCCGGAATGCCGATACCGGTGTCCGACACCGTCAGCGCCACATAGAAACCGGAAGGCAGCAGGGGATGCTCACATTCGCCGAAAAGGACATTGTGGCCCCCCATCACCACGGTGCCCCCTTCGGGCATGGCCTGCTTGGCATTGATGACCAGGTTCTCCACCACCTGGGCCAACTGGTTGCGGTCAAAGCTGCAGGGCCAGAGGTCCGGGGAGAATTCGCCGCGACAGGCCACATTGGCCCCGCTGAGGGCGAAATGGGCCGTTTCAAGCACGAAGGGGTACAGGGCCCCCACCTTCTGGACGGGTGTCCCCCCCTTGGCAAAGGTGAGGAGTTGCTGCGTCAGGGCGCGGGCGCGTCCCAGGGCCGTCATGGCCATGGCTAGGCGCTGGGTCACCTCAGACTGGGAGGAGGTTTCCATCGCCAAATCGATGCACCCGAAGACACCGCTCATCAGGTTATTGAAATCGTGGGCGATGCCTCCGGCCAGTACGCCCAGGGAATCCAGTTTCTGCGCCTGGGCCAAGCGGGCCTGGAGCTTTTCGCGTTCCTCCTCCGCCGCCCGGCGCTCGGAAATGTCCCGGGTCGTCACGAGAATGCCCCGCACCGCTGGGTTGTGGAGCTGGTTGCTGGCCCGGGCCTCAAGCCACACCCAGTGCCCGTCCTTGTGCAGGTGCCGGTAGCTCACCGTCGCAGCCTCGCCGCCCAGGACCCGCTGAAAGGCGGCCAAGACGGCCGCCTGATCTCCGGGATGCAACAGCCGCTCGATCACGGGGATGCCCGTCACCTCCTCCACCGCAAAGCCCAGGAGGCGGGTGACAGAACCGCTCACGTAGTGCTGGATGCCGTTTTGGTCCAACAGCACCATGCAGTCATTGGAACTGGCCAAAAGCTGTTCGTAGGTTTCCACATCCATGGGGAGGGACGCGGCCGATGGCGTTTTTGCACGGGCATTCCCATCCGATCCATCCTGGTTTCCCTGCTGCCTCATCGCCACCCTGCCGGTCCGTGCCGTTGGTTTCGACTTCTCGGCCACAGGCCTTAAGTTTAGCGCCCACCCTTCCGGAACCTCACCAGCGCCTTCCAGGCAGCTTCGCTGCCCCAGCGGGTGTCCCGGCGACCACCTGCCACGCTGGGAATATCCCAGATGCAAATGCCAGCCCCCACCTTGGTCGCGTCCTCAAGGTGCTTGGGGAGTTCGGATCGACCCCATTCATAGCGTCCGCCGGGCAACCCCAGGAGGAGGTCGGCCGCGGGAATCCCCTGCCTTCGAGCCCAGGCCACCTGCCAGCTGAAGCGGAAGATGTTCTCGCCGTTCATGCAGGGCTCCCCCTGGTCGGGGGTGAAGGTTGCCGTGCTGCCCTCGTACAGATCGCCATAGCCCATGCTGTGGATGGCGTCCACCTGGCCCTTCCAGTCCGACCACCAACCCATGTGGGGGGCGTTGAAGCAGGGACTGTGGAAGCTGTCCACGGTAAGGAGCTTGCCCTTGGCCTTGAGAACCTTGGAGAGCTTGGCCACGAAGCGGGCGAAGTCGGCGCGGTCGGCCTCCAGGCTGCCGTTGCCCTCCAGGTCCAGATCGATGCCATCCAGCTGGTACTTCTCCAGGGTGGCCACCAGGTTCTTCACAAAGGCGTCCTGGTGGTCCTTGAAGGCCGCCTTGGCCAGGGCCCAGTCCCACTTGCCGTTGTGGTTGTAGATGGTGAGCAGGACCTTGACCTTCCGGGCCTTGGCCCAGTCCCGGAACCAGACCACCTCGGCATCCCCCACCTTCTCCTCGTGGGTGGCAAAGACCACTTCACCTTTGGCCGTGGGAAGCCAGAACTGGAGACCGATGCGGGTCAACCATTGGTCGGCGGTGATCCCCGCCACGGTGTGTTCCAGGGCCTTCCGGGACTGTTCCAGGCGGTAGGGCGGCACCCAGCTCATGACCTCCTGGGCCTGGAGCCCCAGGACCAGGCCCAGGGAGGTCAGCAGGGCCTTCATCGGTTGGCCAGCTCGGCCGTGCCGAGGAAGACCAGCTTGGCCACGTCCTCCATGATTTCGGGGGTGAGGTTTTCCGGCAGGTCCTGGGTGGTGTGGTACCAGGGGAAGCCCAGCGGCTTGCCCCCGAAGGTGCCGAAGCCAATGGTGGGCACACCGGCCCAGAAGAAATGGAGGGCATCCTGCCGGGGCCGGGCCAGGGGCTCACTCTTGCTGCTCTGCAAAGGACGGTGGACAAACTTGGCGTTGGCGGTCTCGAAGGCCTTCCACAGGTCGGGGAAGTTGCCCCCGAATCCCCCACTGATGCCCTCCCCACGTCCCACGCTCTCCAGATTGAGCATGGCCTTGAGATCCTTGCGGGGCACCGTGGGATGGGCCACGCAGTACTCCGCACCCTTCACCCCCTGTTCTTCGGCGTCGAAGAGAACGAACACCACGCTGCGCTGGAGGGGCACCTTGGACAGGGCCTCCGCCGCCAGGAGCAGCACGGCGCATGCGCTGGCATTATCGTTGGCTCCCGGGATCAGTTCGGGCTGGTAGCCAAGGTGGTCCAAGTGGGCCCCGATGAGGATGGTTTCGTGCTTCAGGGCAGGGTCCCTGCCCTCCAGCTTCCCCACCACGTTCAGCCCCACGCCCTCGGGGTGGTGCTCGGAGGCCATTTTGAGGGTCATGGTCTTGCCCAGGGCCAGGGACTGGGGTTTCAAGTCCTTGCGGATGGCCTGGACCGTCTCCCGATGGCTGCGGCCCGTGCCAGCAAAGAGGTCCCCCATGACCGCAGGCCCCACGGCGGCCATCACCAGCCCCTTGCGCCAGACATTGTTGGGGTTGGCCAGCAGGTAGTTCACCACCACACCGGCGGCCCCGTGCTTCCAGGCATTCAGGGTCTTGGCGTCATGGAAGCTGTAGGGACGCCATTTCTTGAAGCGCTCAGGGTCACCCTGACCCACGGGCACCTCGGGCTCGTAGGCCACGATCTTCCCCTTCACATCCAGACCCGCGTAGTCGTCGTACCCCAGCTCCGGCGCCGTGATGCCATAGCCGACGTACACCACCTCCGCCGTCACCGTGCCTGTATCCGTGGTGCCCCCGGGGTAGAACTCCTTCTCGTAGGCGTAGTGCTTGTCCACCCGATCCTTCCCCAGGTTCACGTGGAGGGTCACCTCGCAGCCCCGGCGGATCAGGGTGTAGGGGTTGGGAAAGCGCTGGAACCAGGTGCCATCCGCGGCGCCGGGCTGCACCCCCCAGGCCTTCATGCGGTCCACGCACCACTGGGCGCTGGCAAGGTAGCCCTGGGTGCCCCCCAGGCGCCCCGCAAATTCGGGAGCACAGAGCGCCTTCACGTGGTCCAGGGCCGTGTGGCTGGAGATGGCGTGGAAGGGCGGCAGGAGCGGATCCTGGGCCACCAGGATGGGCAGGAAGCACAGGGAAAGCAGGGTCTGTGGGCGCATGGGATTCCTCCGGCCCAGCATAGCCGAAGGGAACCCCAAAATGCCTCGCAAGACGAGGCGAATGTTCAAGGTGTCCATGGGATCATGTCGGCCTAGTGGAACGTCGACTCTTCCAGGCTCAGGCGCTTCACGATGAAGTCCAGAATGGAGGTGGAAAAGCGGGGATGAGGGTCCACGAACTCTACGCCCACCAGAACCTGATCCGGTTTACCGTCCTGCACGCCCCGGGGTCCCATCCAGGCCACCCGCCCTTCCAGCCGGTGTTTGGGCAGGTCCGGATGGGTGAGGTGCATGATGGAGAGCTTCGCACCCTTGAACAGGCTGCCGGCCTCGGTCCGATGCAGTTGGATGCAGCAGCCCCCCGCGCTCAGGTTCCGAATCCGGGCCCCCACATAGGTCCGCCAGGCGCTCGTGAACAGGGCCGTGTACTCGGGACCAACGTCAACTCGGGGATGGATTCGCATATTGGCAGGGGTCATGGCGCAGGCCAATCCTTGCTCCATGTTTCGGCATCCACGCCAGTTTCTTGAATACTTGTTTTTTTCCTAGCAGGGACCATGGGATAGGCAACTAACGCCGACCCTACCGGAACCAGCCCCCCCCTGATCCTGCCGGGAACGAACCCCTGCCACGGCATTTTCGTCCGACCGAGGACTGCCCCGAGTTCATAAGACACCTACAATGGCGAAGGGAGTCAAGGCTCGCGATTTTTCAATAATAATTCCACTTAGCCTCAAACCGCTTCCCGAGGTGATCGCTGAAGTACCATCATCCCCCTCTTTCTGGAGGATGAGTTGTCCAACACCCCTTCAGCTTCACCCTGCCCCAAGGTCCCCACGGGCCGCCCTTGGTCCCAGGGTGTGCCGTTTCCCTCCGGGTCCCGAGCCTGGCCCATGGTGGTCCTGGGCACCGAACTCCGGAACGGTGGGGTCCGCGGTGGTTGAAGGTGCGCTCAGAAGGCAGCCCTGACCCGGAATCCAGCGTCCAGGCTCCGGCTCGGAACCTTGATGTGGAGCACCCCCCTCCGCTCCCTGGGATCAAAGTAGGCACCGACCGTCGCAGCCTTGAATTCGTCCTTCTTCTCGAAAAGTTTCAAGCTTGGGAGCGCCTTGGGGGGCGCCTTTTTGGCCCCCGTGGGGGTCGCCAGGTCCTCGAGCACCACGGCCGTGGGTTTGGCTGGAACATGGAGCTCCAGGAGGTAGGCGCGCTGGGAGGGCATGCCCTTGAAGGTGCCACGGGTGGGGTGGACCGTGACGGTGACGGGGCCCCCACCCGCCTCCACCGTGGACGGAGCCTGCACCTCCACGGGGGTGCGGGCCGAGGCATTCCGGCGGTAGTCCTGGGTGGTGCCATCGTCCTCGTACAGTTCGAAGCGGCTGGCCCCAGAAGGATACACCTCGAAGGTCACCGGGTCCTTGGGCTTCTCCCGGTCGTGGAGCATCTCCGGGTACATGGGCAGGATAGCCCCGGCCTTCACGAAGAGGGGCAGCTTCTCCAGGGGGGCCGCATAGCCGTTCAGGGTGGTGGGGCCGAAGTATTCCTTGCCGTCCCAGTGGTCGATCCATTTACCCTCGGGCAGGTAGATATCGTTGCGCACCGGGCTGTCCTCGAAGACCGGCGCCACCAGGAGCGAGGGCCCGCACATGAACTGGTACTGGGTGCGCTTGCCCCAGGTGACGGGGTCCTGGGGGAACTCCAGGACCATGGCCCGGGCCGCGGGCACGCCCGTGTCATGGGCCTCCCGGCACAGGGTGTACATGTACGGTGTGAGGCGCATCTTCAGCTTCAGATACTTCCGGTTGATGCCGGTGTAGGGTTCGCCGAAGATCCAAGGCTGCTTCAGCTTGTTGGTCTCCTTGGACCACCCGCTGATGATCATCAGGATGGGGGTGAAGCACTTCCACTGCAGGTCCCGCACCTGGGTGAGGGCGCTGCCGGCGTAGATCCCATCCACGTCCCCGGTGGCGCCGTTGAAGGCGCTGAGGCCCGCCCCCAGCACCGTGGGAATGTGGAAGCGGATGAACTCCCAGTTCCCCGGCTGGTCCCCGGACCACACCGTGGCGTAGCGCTGGGTGCCCGACCAGCCCCCCACGGTCCACACGAAGCCCCGGCTGTCGCTGTTCTGCTCGATGCCTTCATAGGCCGCCCGCCCCCCGTTCAGGGCGAACTGGTATCCGGGCCCCACCCAGGCCACGTCCAGCTTCATGAGCCGCGTGCCTTCCTTCCCCACCTCGTGGGCGATGCGCTCCACGCCCTTCTCCGTCCAGAGCCCCGTGTAGAACCCCAGCTTGTGGAGTTCCTGCACGGTCAGGCCCAGGTCCGTATAGCCGCAGCCGTACCCATCATTGGGCAGGATCCAGCCCCCGGGCATGTCGTGCTTTCGGTAGACCTGCGCCACCTTGGTGAGGACATCCGCGGTCTTGCCGGTCTTGTTGTAGCAGTCCGCATCCCCGAACTCGAGCCCCCAGCGGGGGGGCAGGAAGGGGCGGCCGGTGAGGGCGGTGTAGCCCTCCAGCACCTTCTTCAGGGAGGGGCCGTGGAAGTAGAAGCAGTCGAAGCGGGCTTCCTCGTGGCCCAGGGTGGTGGTGGCCTTGAAGTCGTAGACCCCCGGAGCGAAGGTGTTGCGGAAGGCGCCATAGCCCGCGGTGCTCATGTAGAAGGGCACGGGGTTGGAAGTGGTGCCATCCCCCCAGCGGCCGTAGTTCAGCTTGATGTTCACACTGGCATCCCGGTGGCTGAAGTAGCCGTTCTGCATGCCACAGCCGTAGAAGTGCTCGTTGTCCCCGCGCTTCAGGCTCTGGGTGGAGGTGGGACCGTAGCTGAGCCCCTTGTCCTCCTGCCAGATCACCCGCAGGTTGTCCTTGTCGAAAAGGGCAAAGCGCAGGGGGGCCTTGGTGACCCGCAGGGTGCAGGTCCTGCTCTGGATCCGGTAATACTCCCCCGCATCCTTCCAGGTCACGGCCACGGGGGTCGGCTTGCCCACCACCATGGGCGTATCCTCGGGCTTCTCCGGCGGCTCGGAAAAGGTGCCGTCGGGCCCAAGCCAGATGCGGAAGAGGTCGTCCCCGTAAAAGAAGACCCGCACCTGGTCCTTGCCCGCCGTGATGAGGAATCCCCCGTCCTTGGCCTCGAAGGCCGTCACATCCCCCAGGGTGATGGTGCGCCCCCGGGGCGGCCGGGCCTTGGCCTTGTCCGCCTTGGGTGCGGCAGGTGGCGGCACCGGAGGCTGCTGGGCGATGAGCGCCAGGCCAGAAGCGAGCAGCCACGCGAGGGACGCCGTGGGTCGGACGAATCGGAACATGGAACCTCCAGAGGTCAGTGCACGGGGGACTTGGCAGCGTGCAAACCCCAGGCGCGGGGCCCCACACACCGCGATTGGGAACGTTCCCAAGAACGATAGGTCGCTCCCTCCCCCTTGGCAAGCCTCAAATTACGAGGTCAATCGACGCCCCGGGCACAGGCTCAGCGCAGGGCCGCCTCCAGCACGGGATCCTCCCCCCTTAGCCAGGCCCGCATGGGCAGGGTCACCCGCACTTCGGGCTCCAGGAACCGGTGGAAGTCCATGGGGGTGCCGACCTTGTAGAAGAAGGCCTTGGAGCTGATGCCCACCTGTGCGGCGCGGGTGTGGCGCAGGGTATGGAAGCGGATGTCCCCATAGGCGTTCACGGGCTGACCGCTGGTCTCCCCCAGGATCCGCGCGTGGGCCTGGTGCTTGAGGTGCCAGGCCAGGAGGAAGCCGCTGGAGAAGGTCCCCACATCCGTGAGCACCACCAGGTTCCCGGGCTTGGAGAACTGGGGATGGGAGGCCAGGGCACGCTGGAAACGCCAGTGGTAGCCACTGTTGCCGCCCCCATTGCCCCGGAGGTCCACCACCAGACGGCTGGCCCCCTTGGCCTCCCGCTGGGCATCCACCTCCCCCAACAGATCCATGAGGCTGGGCGTGTGGGCCTCGCAGCTACGGTAGCGGAGGTAGGCCGCGCCCGGCAGCCATTCCAGGAAGGCAACCTTTCCGGGATGCCGGTGGCGCAGGGGGACTTCGGTCCGGGTGGGACCGCGCCAGACCGGCTCGCCTCCCTTGGGCCGCGCCAGTTCGCGGGCGAGGACCTCCCCTTGGGGGTTGCGGAAGGTGCAGGACCACGTGGGTTTGTCCGGCAGCAGCCCCAGGTCCAGGGCCCCTCCGGCATGCCACGAGTTCAGGGCCCGCCGACGCCGGAAGGCCGGATGGGAGGCGGCCCCCCCCGGTGCACAGGCCTCCAGGAGCTTCTCCACGGGCACCCCTTCCACCGCCACCAGGGCGCAGCCGAAGAGATCCTCCTGGTCCTTCCCGAGGTCGGCTCCCAGCTGGCTGACCGTGGCGACGCCTTCGAAATCCGCGAGCAGGAAGGGATAGTGGGCCCCTTCCCTGTGGACCCAGGGCGCCTCCACGAAGGTGTGCTCATCCCCCAGGAGGCGCACCCACTGCATCCAGCGCAGCACGATGCGGCGGTCCTCCAGGGTCGGGATCTCGGTGCGGAGCCTTCGGTACTCCGACTCGAAGGCCTCCCGGGTCCCCTTGAAGAAGGGATTGGGGTGCTTGGAGAGGAGCCGCTCCCGAACCGCGTCCGTGTCCTCCTGCCAGGCCCGAACCCTGGAAGCCTCCCCAAGCCGATCCCGAGACGTGAAGACCGCCGGAGCCTTGACCTCCGGCCAGCGCACGAAGAAGGCGCAGGCGCTGTGGAGGAGGAGGAGGAGGAGAAGCGACAGGAGCAGATTCCAAGGGCGCATGGATCAATCCTAGCTTTTCCAAAGCCCATCAAGACACACGTGCGTGAAGGAACTTCCGACCAACCATGCGTGCGGTTTGTGTCGTTCGGGTCGTGGTCTGGGGCGTGGGGTCCCCCCAGGGGCCGAACGGTTCAGGAATTTGTTACATGGAAATTACAATAATACATGGACGTTTCCCTCTAAACTGGTGCACGTCTCTTGTTCGCTGGATGCGTACTCATCTGTTGAACGGCTCTGGAGCCGCTCGTGGATGGCCCAATTTACCCATGGTCTGCGCCGTTTTCCGGTAACGCCCTGGGGTAATTCCTAGATTTGTCTTTAGTTATTGGTTGGAGTTGGTTCATGCAAACCCTACGTCGCCTGTATGTTTGTCTGTTGCTCATCCTGGGCCTTGGCTCCCTGCCCTTGAGGGCCGCGGTGGCCGTCACCGTGTCCCCCGCCACCGCCACGGTGGCGCCCAGTGGGAAGCAGACCTTCACGGCCACGGTGACTGG